>NZ_VMLP01000020.1:0-53328 GCF_013276755.1 Streptococcus sp. 5004
TTATACTCTTCGAAAATCAAATTCAAACCGCGTCAGCTTCGCCTTGCCGTACTCAAGTACAGCCTGCGGCTAGCTTCCTAGTTTGCTCTTTGATTTTCATTGAGTATTAGATTTTTGAGTACAAAGCATAGAAAAACAGCCCCTGAGGACTGTTTGATCTTATACAGTAGCTGCTTGATCCAAGCTTTCACCGATAGCGGCTAGGCGTTCGATCACTTCTGCTTGTGTCAATTCATGTTCTGAAACATAGCGGTTACGTGGGTGAACACGACACTCGTGTGAACATCCACGAAGGTACTTGTCTTCATTTTCTTCTGATGTCAAGATACGACGGTTACAGAATGGATTTCCACAGTTGACATAACGTTCACATGGTGTTCCATCAAACCAGTCTTTCCCTACGATGGTTGGGTTGACATGGTTGACATCTACGGCGATACGCTCGTCAAAGACGTACATTTTTCCATCCCAAAGCTCACCTTGAACTTCTGGGTCTTTACCGTAAGTTGCGATTCCTCCGTGCAATTGACCAACATCTTTGTAACCTTCACGAACCATCCAGCCTGAGAATTTCTCACAGCGAACGCCACCTGTACAGTAAACCACGACACGCTTGTCCATGAATTTTTCCTTGTTATCACGAACCCATTGTGGCAACTCACGGAAGTTGCGGATGTCTGGGCGGATAGCCCCACGGAAATGTCCTAGGTCGTACTCATAATCGTTACGTGTGTCAAGGACAACGGTATCTTTATCAAGAAGCGCTTCTTTGAACTCTTTTGGAGACAAGTAAGCACCTGTTGTTTCAAGTGGGTTGATGTCGTTGTCAAAGTCGTTGTCTTCCAAACCAAGGTGGACAATCTCTTTCTTGTAGCGAACAAACATCTTCTTGAAGGCTTGTTCATTTTCTTCGTCAATCTTGAACCAGAGGTCTTCCATACCTGGGAGGCTGTGAACGTAGTCCATGTATTTTTGAGTTGTTTCATAGTCACCTGAAACTGTTCCGTTAATTCCCTCGTCAGCGACTAGGATACGGCCTTTAAGACCGATTGATTTACAGAAAGCCAAGTGGTCTGCAGCAAATTGCTCTGCATTTTCAATTGGAGTATAAAGGTAGTAAAGTAAGACACGAATATCTTTTGCCATAAGATTTGTTCTCTTTTCTATTCTTAAATTTTCTAAATTTTTTATTTATCCATACTAGTATACCTGCTTGAGAAAACGAATGCAATTTATTTGACTGGAAATTGTAGAGGGTTCTCGAAATTTCCTGAATGGTTAAATAGTGATAAAGAACACGGATATCTATGCTCTCATTTCAAAAAATCACTGCCCTCCTCAGACCAACCTGAGGAAAGCAGTGATTCTTATTTTAGGAGTTAGGAATGAATACACGAAATCAATTGATCTTATGATTTTTTGTTTTTCAAGAATTCATCGTATTGTTTTTGCATTTCGTTCAATACTTTTTCGTAGGCACCTTCAGATTTCAATTTTTCCATCAATTCTGGAATAGCTTTATCTGGGTCTACAGTACCAGTGTTGATAGCTGTATCAAATTGTTGCATTGTGTTAGAAATAGCTGAGATTTCAGATTTCACATTGTCAGTATTGAAGATAAATCCAAGCGCTGGAGATTCTTTAGCTTCTGCCAATTCTTTCTTAGAATTTTCGATTTGTTGGTCTGTAACGTTTTCGTTGATGTAAAGGATCCAGTTGTTACCAGTGTTCCATCCACCCATGTGAGTGTTTCCTTTGTAGCCATCAAGAACGCGAACACGGTTTTCTTTACCTTCAATTTTTTCCCAGTTCTTACCTTCTGGACCGTAAACAAGACCGTTCAAAAGTTCTGGGTTCGTATTCAAGAGGTTCAACACTTCCATTGATTTTTCTTTGTTCTTAGAGTTGTTTGAGATGACAAAGTTAGCAACTTGTGTTGTTTGGTTTTTCTTGATGAAGTTAGTGAATGATTTGATTTGGATATCTTTGTTGGCAACACGTGAAAGCAAGCTGTTACCGTAGTCAGCTGGTCCTACTGTTTCTTCACGAACGAACCAAGTATCTTGTTGAAGATCAAATGAAGTATCGCTTGTGGCTACGTCTTTTGGAATATATCCAGCTTCATAGAATTTGTGAAGAGTCTTCAAGTGTTCTTTGAAACGAGGAACGTCATAACGGTTTACAATCTTAGTAGTATCCCCTTCAAGGTCGATAACAAATGGAAGACCGTTTGCTACTGGGTAGTCAAAGTTCTCAGAAGGGATGAAGTTCTTAGTAGCTGCAAATGGTACTACGTCTGGAGCTTTTTCTTTAATTTGTTTCAAGACTGGCTCAAGAGTTTCGTAAGAAGTAACACCTGAAATATCGATACCATATTTGGCAAGGAGAGTTCCGTTGAAGGCAAAGTTTTGAGATGATGCAACGTTGGCTGCAACTGGAACAGCGTAAATCTTACCATTTACAGTATTACCCTTGATATAAGCTGGGTCAAGTGCCTTGTAAAGGTCTTTACCTTCTTTTTTGTACAATTCTGTCAAGTCAGCATAAGCACCTTTTTGAGCATTTACAATATAGTTATCTGCAAAGGCAATATCATAGTTTTCACCAGATGATGTGATAACTGACATTTTCTTACCATAGTCACCCCAGCCAAGGTATTGGATATCCAATTTGGCACCAACTTTTTCTTCGATGATTTTGTTGGCATTTGCTAACAATTCATCCAAGTTGTCTGGTTTGTCACCGATTTGGTACATTTTGATAACAGGTTTGTCACCTGAATCAGCAGCTTTTTTGCTGTTACCTGTCAAATTTCCACAAGCAGCAAGACCTGCAGCCAAAGCGACTACACTAGCAGATGCAAAAGCATATTTTTTCCAGTTTTTCATGATAAAAACTCCTTTTTTTATTTTTAAACTTATAAACAATGTAATGATCTTAACTTCACACAAGGGAAGTTGGGAACTGAGAAATGTTCTTTCTCAATAAGCACTATTCTTTCACACCACCGATAGTTAAACCTTTTACAAAGTAGCGTTGGAAGAATGGATACAAAATCGCGATTGGAAGGGTTGCGACCACAACCATGGCCATACGACCTGTTTCTTTCGGTAGAGCAACTCCCAGTTGACCAGTCAAGCCGACCGCTTTGGCAATGTAGTCCATATTTTGCTGGATTTGCATGAGCAAATATTGCAATGGATACAAGTTGTCACTCTTGATGTAAAGAAGGGCGTTGAACCAGTCATTCCAGAAACCAAGAGCTGTCAAAAGCGTGATGGTTGCGATACCTGGTAGTGACAATGGCAAACAGATTTGGAAGAAAATCCGAGCCTCACTAGCACCATCGATACGAGCCGATTCGAGAATGGCTTCTGGAATGGTCTTCTTGAAGAAGGAACGCATCAAGATGATATTGAATGGTGAGAGAAGCATTGGCACAATCAAGGCCCAAACAGTGTCACCAAGCTGAAGCACACGGGTCACCATGATATAACCTGGTACCAAACCAGCGTTGAACAACATACTGAGCAGAACGAAGATGGTAAAGAATCTGCGATACTTAAAGGTTGTCCGTGAAATAGCGTAGGCATAGGTTGTTGTGATAAAGACATTTGTAAATGTCCCAACTACGGTTACAAAGACAGAAATGAAGAGGGCCTGTAAGATTTTATCCTTAAACTGTGCCAAGAACTCAAAACCGTCTAATCCAAATTGGGATGGGAAGAAGCTGTAGCCGTATTGGAGGAGGCTTTTCTCGTCCGTCACTGAAATAATGATAACGAATACGAAGGGTAGGATACAAGAGAGGGCAATCAAACCCGAAATGGTACTGAAGAAGATATCTGCTTTCTTACTGAAGGAGTGAATGCCGACATTATCAATTTTTTCTTTTTTAATTTTCTTTTCTGCCATATTCTCCTCCTTTCTAGAACAAAGCTGAGTTTGGATCAACTCGTCTTGCAAGTAAGTTTGATAGAACCACCAGAATCAATCCGACTACTGATTGGTAGAGACCTGCTGCTGAAGCCATCCCGATATCTGCTGTCTGGGTCAATCCATTATATACATATACGTCCAAGACGTTGGTTACGTTATAAAGCTGACCAGCATTGTGAGGGATTTGGTAGAAAAGACCGAAGTCTGCACGGAAGATATTTCCAACTGCAAGGATGGTCAATACAGTTACCAATGGTGTCAACTGCGGAATGGTTACATTGCGAATGCGCTGCCATTTGCTGGCTCCGTCCACTGTCGCTGCTTCATAGTAGGTTGGATCAATTCCCATGATTGTCGCATAGTACATGACACTGCTATATCCAAAACCTTTCCAAATACCTAGGAAAAGTAGGAGATAAGGCCAAATTCCCAAATCAGCGTAGAAGTTGACTTCTTTTAGACCAAGACTTTCCAATAAATGATTGAACACCCCTTTATCAATATTTAGGAAGGCATCTGTAAAGAAACTGATGATAACCCAAGACAAGAAGTAAGGGAACAACATAGAAGTTTGGAAAATCTTCACCATTCTCTTGGAACGGAGTTCACTGAGGATAATGGCAATCCCTACAGATACAACTAAACCTAGAAAGATAAAGCCAAGATTGTAGAGAACCGTATTTCGTGTGATAATAAAGGCGTCTCTTGAACTAAATAAGAATCTGAAATTATCGAGTCCGACCCATTTACTATTTATGATACTATCTATGAAACCATTACTGGTCATGTGGTAGTCTTTGAAGGCAACCACGTTCCCAAATACTGGAATGTAGAAGAATAGAATCAACCAGAGTGCCCCTGGCAAAACCATCAAGAGAAAGATCCAGTTGTCTCTCAAGGTTTTTGAAAACTTATTCATAATTTCCTCCCTTTTTATTTTGATATTCATCTAAAAATTCTTTTTTAGACTTTTGATAACGATTACATTATTAGTATACTCCTATTTGCAGGTTAGGTTAAACTCCTAATTATAGAAAAAACTCCACAAATTATTTTATGTGGAGTACTTTTGAAGAAAGGGATGTTTCACGGGAAACACCCTGCGCCAAGCAAGGTGTTCTTGTTTTAGGTCGTGTAAATCGTTGAAGCTGTCGCAATAGTATGCCACTGGTTGGCTGTTGTGGCTGCGAAGTCCTTGTCTGCGTAGAAGTCGTTAAATGGCAGAATTTCCACTTCCAGCTCATCGATGCGGTCAAGCTGACCAGCCAGATAAGCCTCGATACGGCTTTCTGCTCGTTTGATGCGTTGCAAGAGTCCGCCCATACGGATGTCAACTGTATCCAAACCAAAGACCTTGTTTTCTTTCAGCCATTGGTGGCTAAAGAGGGCATGGAAGTGTTCAATTTGGCTTCTGAGTTCTGGTAATTCTTGTCTGGCAATTTCTTGTAGGCTTTCTTTATCATCCGCTTGATAGGCCTGACGAATACGTCGTCCCACATCCACTTTGCTACTTAAAATGGCATTCAACTGAGCCTGAGTTTCAAAGAGGTAAGAGTAAGCACCAGCTTTTTCTTTGATTTCAGCAAGTGTCTCAGCAGCCTGAGAGAAGTGCGGTTTGTCCTGTTCAGGTGTCATGTGTCGGTCAAGGATCAGACAGAGAACATCCTGATAAAAGACATAGCGGTTGGGATTGATGCCACTGAGATTGTCTGGCAGGTCTGGCAAGAGGTTGGCTAGGTCAATCTGCATAAAGTCCTCAACCGATAGACCAGTATTAGTTTTGAAGTGTGCAGACAAACGGTCTAGGTCATTGCGATAGCTGAGTTCTGCCCAGATTTGCAGGCTTGGGAGAATAGAAAACTGGGCTGTTTCCCCACCATTGTCCCCCCAACCAGTCACGATGACTTCTTTGATGTCATTGGCACGACAGGCCTTGTTCGCTTCAAGAGCGATAAGACGGCTAAAATGGTTGTGAGGTGTAAAGCCAATCCACTTCCAAGCTCCCCCTGCAAAGGCAAGGTCATGGCTAATCTTATGGTGATTGCGAAAATTGCGATTATATTTTTCCTCGCTATCCTGATAATAGTCCCAGTAAACCAGAGTCACACGGTCTTTGAGACGGTCTAGGTAGACACGAGTGTCTTCTGGAATTTCCACATCACGGTCGTACTGGCCATCTGCTGACATAAGTTTAAAGAACATATCGCTCCACATCTGGCAGTGGAATCCATATTTGTCAGCAATATCCAGCACGCGCTCCAAGTGTTGGCACATGAGGAGACTACGATCCACAACACCGTTCAATATCAAGTAACGTCCCAAGCCAACCAAGTGGGCTTCGTCCATCCCGATATTGACCTTGCGAGTTTGTAGTTTAGATAGAGTAGCAAACATGCCATCAATCAGGTTATAAACCTTTTCTTCGCCAATAAGAAGAATGTCCTCCACATCACGGAGTTCCTGCACTTCCTTGACACCCCATTTGACGAAGGCTGACAAGTGAGCCAAGGTCTGGATACATGGCACAAAGGTCATGTCAAACTGCTGGGCATAGGCTTCGATTTCCTGCAACTCCTCAGCTGAGTAGGCTCCGCGGAAATAGCCAAAGTAAGGCTGCCCTTCAATCTGGTAAGTGTCTTCCATGTAAAGTTCAAAGGTTGAATAGCCCATGAGAGCTAAGAGTTCAATCATCTGCTTGGCAGAAGCGACATTCAGCACCGCATTGCGCGAACAGTCAGCCATATAGGCTAAATCTTCGTAAGCTGCTTGTTCCTCAATCTCTACTTTATCACCTTCTGCTAGAACTGTTGCCAACAAGGACAAGGCACGATAAAGTTGGTGAGGTTTGCGGTAGGTCAATTGATAGTGGCCACCCTCACCCTTGATAGAGATAGAGGCTTGGTCAGACTGAGCGACAGCTACCTCTACATCTGGTAGCGAAATGTGCTTTTTAAGCAACTCTACTGCTTGCTCTTGTTTGGAACTAAGCCCTGTAAATCTTACCATTGGTTTTCCTCCTGTAACCAGTTGACAAGGGCACCGTAGAGATTAGCATCTGCATGATAGGTGCAGGCTTGGATGACGGGTGCGACCGTATATTCTTCGTAGGTATCGACAAAGTCGTCAACAGCTTCCTTGACACCTTGAATAAAATCTGGATTTTGGCTGATAGAGCCTCCCAGACTAATGACATCTGGATCAATCAGATACTGGATATTGAGCAAGCCTTGCGCCAAATTGCGGTTCATGCGCTCAATAGCTTCTTGGCAAATGGCATTCCCAGCTGCAGCCTCTTGGTAAATCTTGCGACCGTCCCAGTCAGTCTGACCAGATTTTTCAATCACGTAGCGCACCATATTTCCAGTTGACGCTAGTTGCGACCAGTTGTTGAGCTTTTCAGCAGGGGCAAGGGTGGTCATGTAGCCAAATTCTCCACCCAGACCGTGGCGACCTCGATGAAGTCTACCATTGATAATCATGGCTCCTCCAATCCCTGTCCCAATCACGACACAGGCTGCATTTTCAAGTTCTGGATGAGCCAGTAATTCACTGAGTCCAACGCAGTTAGCATCATTTTCCAGATGGATAGGAATCTGATAAGAGCTAAGCGCCTCATACCAAGAAAATCCGTGAATGTAGGGTACTGCACTGAAGCCATCAATCACACCTGTCTCTTGATTGACCGCGCCTGGAACGCTCATAGCAATCCCGCTATAATCCTGCTCTGACAAGCGCTGGTCTAACCAAGCTAGTAAATCCTCCAAACTTTCAGGCGTTGGAATGCTTGTCTTATTCAGTATTTTCCCATCAGGAGTCAGACTGGCAAACTTAATTCCAGTCCCTCCGACATCAATCGTTGCAATGGTCATTGTTTTTACCATAAAAAGGGGCAAATCAGCAGTTAGTTCTTACCTTTTCGCCCCTCCTTTCTCTTTATGTTTACTTGTTGAAATTAAATTTCTTCTTTTTTGATGAATTCTGTACGAATCTCTTGTGGTGAAATAAGGCCTCTATGAACTGGATATGGTTGTTCAAGTAGGTCCAGGAAGAGATGTTGACTTTCCGGTACACGTACATTTTCACTACACATATTGTAGTAACGAAGAACATAGCCTTCTTCATTTTCAGCTACCTTAAAGGCTGTTGGACAGATTTGCGGTATGCTGAGAACAGAATGGCTCAAGAGGCTACCAGTCGCAGCCACTCCGCCTTCTTGTCTAGCAAGCTGAAGGCTGGTAAACGGTGTCTGCAAGGCTTTAGCACGACGATAGGCTGAGAAGCGTTCTTGGGCTTGGTGGCATTCAAGAGCAAACTCGACTTCAAACTCACGCAAGCATTGTGCTTCTGGTGTTGGGAAATAACCCCAGTCACCTAACTCACCTGATGCACGCAAAATAGTTACTGCAATAGTGTCGTCTCCAAGGATTTCGTATTCATTCAATCCCTTGTTGGATACAGTCACACCTTTTTCATCGTCATACAGACTAACAAAGGCTTGTTGGTGTTGAGGATTTTCAGGATTTTCCCATGAAGCTGCTGGTTTGTTTGGTCGTGTCACCACCTCATAGATGCTTTCAGAATCATTGCTTGGACGCATGTTATGAGTCTTGACCAAGAGACGGATACGGTGATCTTTGGCAGTGTTGGTAAAACGAGTCTTGCAACGGATTTGTGGATTATCAACGAAGATAGTCATCTCAGTTTCAAGAGGAATGCTTGTCAATTCTTCTGAACGTCCAGCTTCACGCTTCATAAACTCTATGATACCTTTTTGCTCTTCTTCTAGCTTTTCATCTGCACTGACAGGCACGGTCAATTCATGTTTGAGCAAAATCTTAGCGTAGCGAGCTGTGTTTTCCAAGACCTCGTAGCCCTTTAATTCTGCAAAGATTGGATCTGTTCCTTTTGGTTGGAAATAGATATACTCGTTTCCGATGTCACCACGGTCTTCAAAGCGGATAAAGTCTTCGTAAGCTTCGTGAGTTGTCTTGTCATAAACTGTGATATTGTCATCTACACTCACCGTTACGAATGGTGTATCAATCACTCCGTTTTGGTAAATACCCTCACGGTGTTCTTGCTCTCCTTCCAGCAATTGGAAAGTTGTCCAAGAAAGCGGCGCTAGGTGAACTGGAATGGTCACGCGCACTTGTCGAGCAATACGAGCTTGGCGGAACTTGTCTTTTGGTAAATCGTACTCAAAATTAGCCCCAAGATCCTCAATTTTAGCCTCTACAGGACGCCCATCCAAGTCCTCCACACGGTAGCTTGGCAAGGTAAGAGCAGCCATCTTCTTGTATCCCTCTGTTGGGTGTAATTCCTTGAAATCACAAGTCGCAACATCAATCACTGTGCTGACAGTATCGACCTTATCATGCAAGCCTGTGTTAATGACAGTAAAGAGATAATCACTTTGAGCCTTAGCTGTAGCGATTTTACCCTTCCATTCGTTAAGAAGATTGCTCTTAACAAAGCTTCCTACTTGATTGACCTTGGCAAAACGAGTTTCCATCTCACGGTGAACTTCGTCCACGCTACAGCCACAGATACTATCATGCGGCGCGTTCTGCAAGAGTGTTTTCCAAGCATAGGTCAACTGGTCCTTGTGGTTGTGTCCGCCAGTGATAATCGTCAAGGGTTCTACAACTTGCTCTAGGAGGTTGCTATTTTCTTGAAAGGCTTGTTTGAGATAAATACGAGATGAAGAAGTGTTGGCAAGTGTGTACCAGCCGTCTGTTTCCTGACTGGTCAACTCGCCTGTAACCGTTGATAACTGCTCTGGTAGGGAACTTTCCACGGCTTGAACATATTCATCAAAAGAACTATGAACAAAGGTCACATCTGGGAAGAGTTCATTTGCTACACGAATGGCTTCGCTCAGATTTTTCTGTACAGGCTGATGGTCACAGCCGTTCATCATCAACCACTGGTTGGTTGAAGCATAGTCACGCACATCTGCCAGTTTTTGTTTCCAGAAGGTCAAGGCCTCGTCTTTATCAACTGGAATTTCATTCCCATTACTGTACCAGTTGGCAAAGAGGATACCGAGGACACGACTTCCGTCCGCACCCTGCCAGTACATTTCTGAAAACTGGGAAGTAAACTGCTCATCTTCGAGAACTTGGTTGTCAAATCCAATCGGTTTCACACCACGACCAAAGGCTGCCACGTGAATGCCTGATTTTTGAAGAATTTGAGGCGCTTGTCCCATATTTCCAAAGGTATCTGGGAAGTAACCAATTTGAGTAGATTTGCCCCATTTTGCACATTCTGCTTGACCAATCAATGTATTGCGAACATTGGCTTCACTTGAAATCAAGTAATCATCCTGCAAGATGTAAAAAGGACCAATTTTAAGTTTGCCTTCGTCAATGTAGCGTTGGACTTTGTCGCGATTTTCAGGGCGAATCTCCAAGTAGTCATCAAGGACAATAGTTTGTCCATCCAAGTGGAAACTCTTGAACTCAGGGTCATTTTCAAAGAGATCAAAAAGATTGTCAAACAATTCCACCAACTGCATACGGTGGCTTTCAAAAGGCAAGTACCACTCACGGTCCCAGTGACTATGTGAGATAATATGTACGACAACATTTTCCATGAAGTAAAACCTCATTCTAAATTTAAATTTTAACGTTTTAAATGTAAACTTGTGATTCTGATAAGAATCGGTTGAGCGAAAGCACGCTCCTTAGCGAATATCCAAGTAATCCAAGACCAATTCACAGAACATCATGTTGGCCCAAGAGAACCATTCACGAGAATAGAGAGTTGGGTCGTCCACGTGGAAGCTTTCGTGCATAACACCTGTGCCCCCATCGCAAGCAACCAGCTGATCTAGCAAGAATTTCTTCTCTGCCTTATCTCTTGTTGTCAAGCCTTGGATAGAAAGGGCTATTGGCCAGATATAGCGATAGAAGGTATGAGAACTTCCGAGACCGCTAGCGTATTCTCCTTGATAGAAGTAGGGATTTTCAGGGCTCAGAATGGTACGACGAGTTGCTTGATAAACCTCATCGTTGACATCGCAGTAGCCCAGATAAGGTGCAGCCAGCAGACTTGGTACGTTTGGATCATCCATGATGCTAGCATTTCCCAAACCATCCACTTCAAAGGCATAAATCTTTTCGCCCTTGCTGTTGGTGGTGTAGGCGTAGTTTTCAATTCCTTCTTGGATTTCATCCTGAAGACGCTTAGCGTCTGTGATAACACTCTCGCTATCAGCTAGATTCAATGCTGTAAAGATTTCTTGCACATAACCCAAGACTACTACAGCAAACATATTTGACGGAATCAAGTAACTATACTGACAGCAATCATCACTCGGACGAAAGGCTGACCAAGTCATACCTGTCACTGCAAAATCAGGTCCAAAGCCATCATTTACCAAGGTGTCTTCCTTGCGGTCCGTATCTCGGACAAAACGATAAGGAGAGTTCTTGTGGTCTTGTTCCACCGTCCAAAGATGGAGAATTTCCTTAGTCGCTGCGACAAAAATCTCATCGAACTGACTAGTCTCACCAGTTTCTTTCCAGAGGAGATAGGCCAGCTGCAAAGGATAGCAAAGCGAGTCCACCTCGTACTTGCGTTCCCAAATCCAGCCATTAAGGTCTGTGTGGTCAGTCTCGTGGTGTCCCTTCCAGTTCTCCTCAATGTTGAAGGAGTTGGCATAAGGGTCCTTGAGTACCAAGGTCATCTGACGCTTGACCAAACCTGCAATGGTCTGACGCAGGAGGGCATCTCTTTTAGCCACATGCAGGTAGGGTCTGAGTTGGGCTGTCGAATCTCGAAGCCACATGGCAGGAATATCCCCAGTCAAGACAAAGGTTGAACCATCTTCTAGGATTTCAACCGTATTGTCCAAGGTGTCGGTGTAGCAACGCTCGAAAACATCCACCCACTCTGGATGGTCCTTAGCCCGCTCTGCCACTTCATCTAGCCATTCTCTAACAATTTCTTTTGAATAAATCATCGTGCAGTATCCTCTTTCAAACAAGTTTCATTTTCAGTATATAGCTTTTGAGACAGAAAATACATACACAAATGATAGTCATTTTTCTACAAAATAGTTATCTTTGAAACTCCTTTTCTAAAGGCCCTCTTTTTCTGATATAATGTAGAAAAACAGCTAAAGGAAAGACTATGAAACCACTACTTGAAACCATCGATACCCGATTTGGAACTGCCAGCAAGCATGCCTTTTCTCGAGGAAATACCCTGCCATACACAGGCGTTCCTTTTGGGATGAATTACTTTGTACCCCAGACCAGTGACCAGGATGGATCTTGGTTTTTCGATCCGCATCTGCCTATCTTTCAGGGGATTCGATTAACCCACCAGCCCAGCCCTTGGATTGGCGACTACTCTTGGCTCCTTCTGACACCTATCACAGGCCAACTGGGTGGAGACAGCCTCTTCCATCGTCAGTCTTCTTATGACATAGATAAGGCCTATTTCAAACCTCATTATCTGAAGATTTTCTCCCTGCGCTATCAGATTGAAACCCAGCTCACACCGACTTGCTACGGTGCTTCTATTCGTTTGGAACAAAAGCAAGGCAAAGCCCTCTCCCTCTATCTTCACGCAGCATATGAACTGACCGTGGAGCAAGTAGATAAGCGAACTCTTGCCCTGCGACAAGAAGGTAAAACTGAAACCAACAAAAATCCACTAACTATGTTCACTGCCCTGCAAATGAATACGGATATCCTTGCTATCAGCCAAGAAGGCGAAGACTGTCGAATTGACTTAGCAAGTAGTCAGACCGAGATTCAGCTAGCCACTTCTTTCATCTCTCCTTCTCAAGCTCTAATCAATCTACCTCAAGAAGATTTTGATAGCTGTAAATCAAGTGCCCAAGTGGATTGGGAAAATCTCCTCCATCGTTTTGACATTATAGAGACAGGAGAGGCTGATCGAACCTTCTTTGACCACTGTCTCTACAGACTCTTCCTCTTTCCTCAGACTTTTTATGAGGTTGATGAGTCAGGGCAAGTCATCCACAAGGATCTGACTACTGGATCTGTCAAGCCCGGTATCCTCTTTAGCAACAATGGCTTCTGGGATACCTTCCGCACCACATTCCCCCTCTTTGCCCTTGTCATACCAGAGCATTATCGTCTCTTTTTAGAAGGATTTCTCAATAACTACCGCGATACTGGTTTTCTTCCAAAATGGCTAGCCCCAGATGAACGGGGTATGATGCCAGGTACCCTTTTAGACGGTATTATCTCCGATAGCGCCTGCAAGGACATGGCCCCTGACCTAGAAGAAGAACTCCTCCAAGCCATGCTTGAAACAGCCAGCAAGTCCGACCCTCTAGGCATCAATGGTCGCCACGGACTAGCCCAATACCAAGAACTGGGCTACCTCTCTACCGACCACCACGAAAGCGTCAGCCACACTCTTGACTATGCCTATAGCGACTTTTGTATCGCCAGCTGTGCCGAAAAACTTGGTCAGAATGACATCGCGGACACTTATAGAACTGCGTCACAAAATTACCGCCATCTATTTGATGCTGAGACAGGTTACATGAGAGCGCGAGACAATCGAGGCAACTTCCGCCCTGACTTCTCTCCTTATAGTTGGGGACGCGACTATGCCGAATGCTCTGCCATTCAAGCAACTTTAGGCGTCCTCCACGACATCCCAGACTTAATCCAGCTTATGGGTGGAAAAGAAGCCTTCAGCAACTATCTTTTGAAAACCTGTCAAGATGCTCCCCTCTTTGAGACAACAGGCTATGGTTACGAAATTCACGAAATGAGCGAAATGGCTACTGCTCCTTTTGGGCAACTCGCCATTTCCAACCAGCCGAGCTTCCACATTCCTTATCTCTTCCGTTACAGCAACTACCCTGACTATACTGCCCTTCTTATCAAGACACTCCGTCAGAAAGCCTTTCATCCAAGCCGGCAATCCTATCCTGGCGATGAAGACAATGGTAGTCTCTCTGCTTGGTACATCTGGTCAGCTCTCGGATTTTATCCGACCTGTCCAGGAAAATCAAGCTATGATCTCGGAATCCCTCTCTTTGACCATCTCCGTATCTACCTTGCTAAAGAAAATAAATGGCTAGATATTCATACGGAGCAAAACCACAGCCACTTCAACTTTGTCAAAGAATGCCGACTGGACAAAAACCTAGTATCAACTATTCAACACCAAGATCTCCTAAAAGCTGAGCAGTTAACCTTTACCCTTAGCTGGTTACCAAGCCAGCCGTCCACTTCCTGAAATGCAAAAATCTCCTAGCAGACTTTCCTGCTAGGAGATTTTCTTATGAGAGGTATTTGTTTAATACTCAATGAAAATCAAAGAGCAAATAGGAAGCTAGCCGTAGACTGTACTTGAGTACGGCAAGGCGAAGCTAACGCGGTTTGAATTTGATTTTCGAAGAGTTTAAGCTTTGAAAATTGGATTTATCATCTGATAAGTATCAAACAATCTACCAATTAAGCTTCTTCGTCTTCTTTACGACGACGGCCTGCAAGACCAAGTAATGCACTTGCGGCAGCTGCTACCATAGCTACAGTAGAATCTGCTGTACCTGTATTTGGCAATTCTTTAGCTGCTTTACGCGCGTTTGTTGCTGCTTGGTTGGCATTTGCTGCTTGAGCAGTAGCTGGAGCTACAGCTGGTGTTTGAGCAGCTTGATCCTTAGCTGGGCTTGTAGGGTCAGTTGCTGGAGCCACTTTCGCCATAAAGTCTTCGATACGTTTCACCATTGCATCCACTTCTGCTTGACTTGCGTCTGCATTAGCAAATACTTTCTTAGCGTCTGCTAATAAGTCATTCGCTTCTTTTGCAGTTTCTGCATCAAGCTTAGCCGATTCTTGGATGAACAATTCATCTAATTGATGGATAGCACCTTCTAACTTAGCTTTATCCACTTTTGCGGCAGTGTTAGTAGCTCCGTTATTACCTCCACTATTTGATGGTACATAAGGACGTTGTTTGAATGCATCATCTCTTGGAATTGCTAATACTTGACCTTCTTTTGTAACGATTGTTACATTTCCATCTTTGTCAATTTTAACAGCTGCTTCTGTCTTACCATCTTTTTCGACTGTTGCTGTTGCGTTACCATCTTTATCAATCGTAATTTTCACTTTACCATCTTTAGATGTGTAAACTGTATTACCATTATCGTCTGTTTCTTTCAAGAAGGCATCAAGATCAAATTCTGGAACGTCTGTAATAGCACCTAGAACCTGGTATTGGAATTTCGCTTTTTCTTCTGGAGTAATATTAGCAAGGTCTGCTACCTCTACTTTACTCAAGTCGAAATCAAGATTATTACCACCGTTTTTAGCTTTCGCTTCTTCTGCATTCTTCACTAGTTGTTCTTTAGAAATTGTTGCTGTAGAACCGTCTGGCATTGTTACTGTTGCGTTTCCTTTATCGTCTACGACTACAGTTGCGTCTGGATTCGCTGCTTTAACTTTGTCTTCGATGGTTTTCTTCTCAGCTTCAGTTAAGGCATTTGGATTTGCTACTTTTGTCTTAGAGGCTGGTGTAACTGCGTTGTCTTTAGCTTTTCCATCGTTCACATCTTTTTCAGATTTTGTTAAATCTGATGCTGGGATAACTGCTGTATTTCCGTTTGGAAGAGTTACTGTCGCATTTCCTTGGTCGTCTACGACTACAGTTGAACCTGGATTGACGGCTGCTACTTTAGCTGCAATTGCATCTTTCTCATCTTTTGTTAATGAGTCTGGATTTGCAACTTTTGTCTTAGAAGCTGGTTTAACAATGTCATTTCCTGCTTTTGGTGCTTTTTCCGCATCTGCATTCTTCGTTAAGTCTGCCGCTGGAATGACCGCTGTCTTACCATTTACTGTTACTGTTGCGTTGCCTTGGTCGTCCACTACAACTTCAGCACCTGGATTTACTGCTTTAACTTTAGCTTCGATTGCTTCTTTCTCTTTTGGAGTTAGAGCATTCGGATTTGCTACTACAGTTTTATCTGCTGGTTTAACTACGTCGTTTCCTGCGTTTGGTTTAGCTGCGTCTGCTGCTGATTTAGTTAAGTCCGCTGCTGGAATTACAACTGGTTTTCCATCTTTAGGTGTAACTGTTGCATTTCCTTGGTCGTCTACTACTACAGTCGCATCTGGATTTACTGCTTTAACTTTAGCTGCAATTGCATCTTTCTCATCTTGTGTTAATGATTCTGGATTTGCTACTACAGTCTTATCTGCTGGTTTAACTACGTCGTTTCCTGCGTTTGGCTCTTTGGCTGAATCTGCTGTCTTAGTTAATGCCGCAGCTGGAATGACTGCTGTCTTACCATTTACTGTTACTGTTGCGTTTCCTTTGTTGTCCACTACAACTTCAGCACCTGGATTTACTGCTTTAACTTTTTCTTCGATTGCTTTTTTCTCTTCTGGAGTTAGAGCATTCGGATTTGCTACTACAGTCTTATCTGCTGGTGTGTTGACATCGTTTCCTGCGTTTGGCTTAGCGGCTTCTGCTGCTGTTTTCACCAAATCTTTCGCTGGGATAACCACTGTCTTACCATCTTTAGTTGTTACTGTTGCATTTCCTTGGTCATCAACAACTACAGTTTTAGCTTCTGGATTCACAGATTTAACTTTAGCTGCGATTGCATCTTGCTCATCTTTTGTTAATGATTCTGGATCTTCTACAACTGTCTTGTCAGCTGGTTTAACTACATCGTTTCCTGCGTTTGGTTCTTTAGCTGAATCTGCTGTCTTAGTTAATGCAGCCGCTGGAATTACCGCTGTCTTACCATTCACTGTTACTGTTGCGTTTCCTTTGTCGTCTACTGCTACAGTTGCACCCGGGTTAACTTCTGCTACTTTAGCTGCGATTGCTTTTTTATCATCTTCTGTTAATGGTTTAGAAGAATCAACCGCTACTTTATCAGCTGGTGTGTTGACATTGTTTCCTGCATTTGGTTTCGCTGCTTCTTCTGGAGTTTTCACTAAATCTGCCGCTGGAATTGTTGCAACTTCTCCATCTTTAGTTGTTACCGTTGCATTTCCTTTATCGTCAAATGCCACCTTAGCTTCTGGATTTACCGCTTTGATTGCTTCTGTAATCTTAGCTTTATCGTCGGCTGATAAATGATCTGGATCGCTTACAACTACTTTATCTGCTGGTGTGTTAACTTTGTTTCCTGCATTTGGTTGTTTAGCTTCTTCTGGACTTGTTACTAAATCTGCCGCTGGAATTGTTGCTGTTTCCGTATTACCATCTTTATCTTCTATAGTTACCGTTGCATTTCCTTTATCATCTACGAAGATCGCTTTTGCATCTGGATTTACTTCTTTAATCTTAGCTTCAATCGCTTTTTTCTCTTCTGGAGATAATGGTTTAGTTGGATCAGCTACTACTACTTTATCAGCTGGTTTGTTAATGTTGTTTCCAGCTTTTGCATTTTTAGCTTCTTCTGGAGTTTTCACTAAATCTTTTGCTGGAATTACAAAGCTTCTACCATCTTCTGTAGTTATCGTTGCATTTCCATTGTCATCAACAACAACCGTTGAACCTGGGTTCACTTCCTCAACAGCTTTCTTAATAGCTTCTTTATCCACGTTAGCTGGATCTGTTACTAATACCTTATCAACAGGTTTCTTAATTAAATCTTGTTTCTCAGGTTTTAATAGATCTGCTTTTGGTTTCGCTAAGGCTTCTACAGGAATTGTTGCGATGTCTCCATTTGCATTCTTAACAGTCGCATTTCCTTTTGCGTCAAATACTACTGTTGCTCCTGGGTTAACTTCTAAAATGTTTTTCTCAATTTCTTGAATATCTTCCGCTGTCAATTTGTCTCTGTCTTTGACTAAGACTCTGTCTGCTGGTGAATTGATTTTATTTCCTGCATTCACTTTAGCTTTATCAGCGTCAGTCTTCGTTAAATCAGCTACTGGAATTGTTGCAGTTTTACCTTCTGGTGTTGTTACTGTCGCATTTCCTTGGTCATCTACGAATACTGTTGCTCCTGGATTTATACGTTGAACTTTAGCAGCGATTTTCGCTTTAACATCATCCGTGATTTGTCCATCTTTAACAAACACTCGATCTGCTGGTTTGTTAATAACGTTACCTGCTTTTGGATCGCTTAATACTTCATCATCAGTTTTCACTAAATCATCCGCTGGAATTACTGCTGTTTTTCCTGCTGGTGTTGTTACTGTTGCGTTTCCTTTTGCATCAACTACTACAGTTGCATCTGGGTTAACTTCTTGAACCTTAGCTTTAATAGCGTCTAAATCTGCTTTAGTTAATGCATCTTTATCAGCAACTACTGTTTGATCGATAGGTTTCTTAACCGCATCTTGTTTCGCTGCATTTTCCAAGTCTTCTTTAGCATTTGATTTCACTAAGTCACTTACAGGGATTGTCGCTGTAGCTGTAGTACCGTCTTGATTTGGTACTGTTACTGTTGCGTTTCCTGCTTCGTCAAATACGACTTTAGTCCCTTCAGGGTTTACCGCTTGAATCGCTGCAGTAATCTTAGCTTTTTCAGCATCAGTTAATTCAGCTGGATTTGCTACTACTGTTCTTTCTGCTGGAGTGTTTACTTTGTTTCCTGCTGATGGAGTTTCTTTAGCTGCTGGATCTTTCAATAAATCATCTACAGAAATCGTTGCTGTGTTTCCTTCTGGAGTCGTTACTGTTGCGTTTCCTTGGTCATCAACAAAGACAGTAGCACCTGGGTTTACTGCTTCAACCGCTTTTTGGATTTTAGCTTTAACTTCATCTTTATTCGGTCCAACTAAATCTGCCGCCGCTGCTGCTACTTTATCCGCTGGCTTGTTGATGTTATTTCCTGCTTTTGCACCATCAACTTCTTGTGGAGATTTCACTAAGTCTTCTTTGGCGATTACTACAGTTTTTCCTTCTGGAGTTGTTACTGTTGCATTTCCTTCGTCATCAACTACGATAGTTGTCTTCGGATCTCTATTTACCTTAGCGATTTCTGCTTTGATTGCATCTTTTTCAGCTGGAGTTAATTTACCTGCTTTCTTAACAAGTGTTTTATCTGCTGGTTTCTTAACTGCATCTTGCTTGTCTGGGTTCCTTAAGTCAGCTGCATCTTTTGCTAAATCAGATGCTGGAATTGTTGCCACAGCTCCATCTTTCGTTGTTACTGTTGCGTTTCCTTTTTCGTCAAATACAACTGTTGCACCTGGATTCACTTTAAGGATTTCTGCTCTAATCTTATCTTCATCAGCCTTGATATTAGCAGGATCTGTTACAACAACCTTAGTTGCTGGAGTGTTTACTTTGTTTCCTGCATTTGGTTGAGTTGTATCTTTGATAAGATCTTCAACAGGGATTGTTGCTGTTTTACCATCTGGAGTAGATACTGTTGCATTTCCTTTGTTGTCAACGAATACTTTAGCATCTGGGTTTACTGCTTCTACTTTAGCTTTGATTGCTTTGATGTCTTCAGGAGTTAACGCATCTTTGTTTGCAGATACTTTATCAGCTGGTTTGTTTACGTTGTTTCCTGCTTTAGCATCTTTAGCTTCTTCTGGAGATTTCACTAAGTCAGTTACTGGAATTGTTGCTGTTTGTCCGTCTGGTGTAACTACAGTTGCGTTTCCTTTGTCGTCTACTACTACTGTTGCATCTGGATTTACTGCTTGAACTTTAGCCTTGATTGCTGCGATATTTTCAGGAGTTAAGGCATCTTTATTAGCAACTACTTTGTCTGCTGGTTTGTTGATGTTGTTTCCTGCTTTAGCAGTTTCTTTGTCAGCTTCTTTCTTCACTAAGTCAGCTTTTGGAATAACGACAGTTTTACCTTCTGGTGTTGTTACTGTTGCATTTCCTTTGTCATCAACTACTACAGTAGAATCTGGATTTACTGCTTCAACTGCTGCTTTAATAGCGTCTTTAGCTTCTTGTGGTAAATCTTTATCAGCTGCTTCTAATTCTGGAACAACTACTACTTTATCTGCTGGTTTGTTTACAGCATCTTGTTTCGCTGGATCAGCTAAGTCAGCTTTAGGTTTTACTAAATCGCTTGCTGGAATTGTTGCTGTTTTTCCTGCTGGTGTTGTTACTGTTGCATTTCCTTTTTCGTCAAATACTACGTCAGCACCTGGGTTTACTGCTTGAATTTTAGCTTTAATTGCATTTTTATCATCTTCTGTTAATGCAGCTGGATTTTCTACCACTACTCTATCTGCTGGAGTGTTTACTTGGTTTCCACCAGTTACATTGTCTTTATCAGCATCTGATTTGACTAAATCTGCCACTGGAATTGTCGCAGTTTTACCATCTTTAGTTGTTACAGTCGCATTTCCTTGGTCATCGACTACTACTGTAGCATCTGGGTTCACTGCTTCAACTGCTGCTTTAATTCTAGCAAGTTCAGGGTCTGTTAATTGCTTACTGTTATCAACACGTACTCTGTCCGCTGGGTTGTTGATGTTGTTACCAGCTTTGGCAGTTGATGTTTCATTAGGTTTTTTAATTAAATCATCTGCGTCAATAACTGCTGTTTTACCTTCTGGTGTTGTTACAACTGCATTTCCTTGGTCGTCAACTACTACAACTGCACCTGGGTTTACTGCTTCAACTTTTGCCTTAATCACGTCTTTTACTTTAGTACGTTCTTCTGGGCTTAATGCTGCAATATCTTCTACAACTGTTTGGGCATTCGGTTTGTTGATGTCATCTCCACCGTTTGCTTTCTTAGCGTCTTCTTCTGTCTTGAATAAGTCACCTGCTGGAATTGTCGCAATTGTTCCATCTTTAAGAACTACTGTTGCATTTCCTTCTGTGTCATATTTAACAGCTTTAACTTTTTCGTCGCCACCATTTAATTTTTTCAGTTTTTCAGTTACTTCAGCTTGTGCTGCCGGGTCTGTCGCTAGTCCAACTTTTTTATCTGCTGGCTTACGAACTCCTGCATTACCTGAATCAGGATTTGCTGCATCAGCTAAAGTACGCACCAATTCTTTGGCTGTAAATCCTGCTGTATTTCCTTCTGGTGTTGAAACCGTTACTGTACCATTATCATCAATTGTCACAACAGCATTAGGGTTTACTTCACGAACAGCTTTTTTGATGTTTTCTTTATCTGCATCTGTCAAACTTTCAGGATTTCCAACAATCACTTTATCCGTTGGACGGTTGATGTTGTTACCACCACCTGCAGTATCTAAAGCATTTACATCTTTTGTTAAATCTTCTTGTTTTAATGGTTCGGCTACTGTTTTTCCTGGTAAGGTTACTAAGGCACTTCCGTTAGGATTTACTTCTACTTTTGTCCCTGGAGGGTTTACCGCTTCAATCGCTTTTTTAAGTTCTGCTTGTTCTTTATCGTCTAAAGCTGTTGGATTTTTAGCAATTACCTTGTTCGCTGGTAAACGAGCAGAGTTGATGGCTTTAATCGCTGCTTCTGCTGATTTCTTAGCTTTATCAACATCGGTATTTTTCTTAGCACCATCGATTGCCTCTTCCGAAGCTTTCTTAACAGCATCTACCTCATCTTGAAGTTTCTTCTTAGCTTCTGGTGACAATGCTCCATCTTGCTCAATCTCTTGCTTTTTAGCATCGGCTGTAGTTGCTACCTCTGTTTTAGCTTCTGGTTTTTTAGCAGCAGGTTTCTTAACACCCTCTACCTGTGTTTTTCCAGTATCGCCTGCTGTATCGATTTCACCTTGCTCTTGTGTAGCTGCTTCAGGCGTTTCTGCATTATCATTTTTATCCTTAATTTCAGCTTTTTTAGCATCAGCAAATTGTTTAGCTTGTTCTTTAGCTTCTGCCTTTTCTTCCTCTGTTAGGTCAGTGCGGGCATCCATTTCTGCTTCTTTAGCTTTTAAGGCTTCATCGATTTTGTCTAATGCTGCTTGTTTACCGATTGGGTTGATTTTAGCAACTTCTTTGGTTCCTTCAGCTTGCTTATCGTTTACAGTAGTTTGAGCTACTGTTGCCGCAGCTGCTGTTTCTGCTGTTGCTGGTTGTTTTTCGATTTCAGCAAGGGCTGCTGCTGCCTTGTCTTCAGCATCTTTTTTAGCTTTTTCCTTCTCGGCTTGTGTTAAGCTATCATTGTTCGCAATAGCCTCCTTCTTAGCTTCCAAAGACTTAGCGATTTCTTCTTTAGCTTTTTCTTTACCGATTGGATTTACTTTTGCTACAGCATCAGTACCATCTGTTTGAGCTGTTGTTATCGCAGTACTATTAGTAGCGTCATCGATTTTTTCTAACGCTGCTGCTTTATCTTTTTCTACATCAGCAATGGCTTTATCTTTTTCAGCTTGTGATAAGTTATCATTACCATTGATAGCTGCGATTTGATCTGTTGCTTTGTTAGTAACTGCATCGATTGCTGGTTGTTTATCTAATTTAGCAACTTTATCTACTGGAATAGTATCTTTAGAACCATCTTTATATGTTACTACTAAGTTATCTCCATCTTGTTTTACAGTATCTACTGCTTTCTTAACGTTGTCTGGAGAAACTGCTTCATCTTTATTGATGTTCTTATCTTTATTTTTCTTAGAGTATTCTAATTGAAGATTTTCTTTAACAGTTGCTAAGTCTTCAGGAGTCAATGTTGCAGTATTACTTACAACAGTTTTGTTAGCGTCGTCTAATTCTTTAACATCATATTTAGCTGTTTGGGCTTTTAAGACAATTCTGAATGAACCTGGGTCAGTTGCATATGAAGAACCAGTCGCAGTATTAGAAATATCTTTTCCATCTGTATCTGTTGCTGTTGCATAACGAGTTACGATTGGAAACTCACCATTTTCATCCGTTGGGAATTTATTAGCAGCTAATCCTGGTGTTGCTTTAGAATAATTTCCTTTAATATGAACAACTGCAGGATTTGCCTCTGTTGCTGTTGTTTCTGTAGAGATTTTTTCTACTGTTGATTCATATTCGTTATCTAAAACGTTAGGGTTTGCTGCGTCTTTAGCTGGTTGTTCAACATTTCCGCCACGTTTTATTGTCGCTGAAGCTACTTTTCCATTATCATCTGTAAACTTAACAGGAATTTCAAAATCTTCGTTCGCATACACGTAAACATCTTTTTTACCGTCTACAGAGTAAGGAATTTTCACTTCTGGAGCATTGTTTGTACGTGCAAAATCAGTCAATGGTCTAGTATCTGTTGAACCATCTTTATAGGTTACAACTAGATTGTTATCAACTTTTTTAATGCTTGCGATACGGTCTGCTTGATTTTCTACAGCTTGACCTTTTTTATCAGCTAGACGAGCATCCATATTGTTTTTAGAGTACTCAATCTTAAGCTTTTCTTTGATTTTATTAAATTCTGCTTCAGTTACTTCCGATGCATTATCCACTGCTACTTTATCAGCTTCTGCTGGTGTTTGAATGTCGTATTTTTGAGTTTGAGGTTTAAGCATAACTCTAAGTGACATGTTATTAGCAGTTTCTTTTCCAGACCCTACAAATTCTTTTCCTTCAGAATCGACTACTTTTAAGTAACGCCATCCTAAAGCTACGCCTGGAGGGTTCTCTCCTTTGGTTGCAGCCTCTAATTTAGCTTGTGTAAATGACCCTTCTGGAGCTGGGGTACCTGAGTATGTAATAACTGCTGGCTTAGCTTCTGTGGCTGTTGTTTCAGAAGAAATAACATTAGCTGTATATCCATATTGTGTATTGACTTTATCTGTTTCACCTGCTACAGGTTTAAACGGATTACTTCCCCATTGTAATAAAGTCGCACTTTTAATCTTATCCGCATCGTCTTTAATTTTGATGTCGAATGAGTTTTCTTCTGCTCCGTACACATAAATTTCTCGTTTAGGTTCATCAGAGAACGGGAACTCCACTACAGGATCCAGATCCGTACGTGCCACATCTGCAACTGGAGTAGTGTCTACTGAACCATCTTTATAGGTTACAACAATATTTTGTCCATTTACTTCAATGTTTTCAACAACTTCAGCTCTATTATCTAAAGTTGTACCTTTTTTAGATTCTAGTCTAGCATCTTGGCTAGTTGTAGAATATCCAATCTTGATTTGGTCTTTAATTTTCTGAATATCATTTTCCGTTAAGTTGTTAATATCTGAAACAGCAATTTTATTAGCGTTATTTTCTGGTTGTTGAATGCTGTATTTGTATGTTTGAGATTTAACAACTAGTCTGAAATAACCCTCTCCGTTTGTACCTGCTCCTGCTTCAATCTTTCCTCCTGCTGCATCATAAATTTGCATAAACCTAGCACCTAATCCAGCATCTTGGTTTTCTTGTTTTGTATATGCAGAAAGTTCTTTGAACTTATCATTTGGTTTCCCTGTTACTCGAACTGTTACCGGTCCTTGAGCTGGTGTTAAAACAGAGTGATAAGTCCAACCCCAACCATCTGTTTCCTCTGGTTTAGGATCCGAATGTATATCTCGTTTATCTAAATACTGACCGCTTCCTCCCTTAACATAGGCTTTTACAATATTTCCAGCGGTTGAATTTACAGAAATACTAACATCCGCATTTTCTTCATTGTATAAGTAGATTTCTTTTTTAGATTGATTTGAATATTCCAGAGTATAGCTAATGTCGCCTTTAGTCTCAGTCGTCTCAGCTCTAAACGCATTCTCTTTATCCATCGCTTTACCGTTGCGTTCGTCTTTTGAACCGGTGTTTTCGATTGAGTTAGTACCAGCTTTTGGTTCTGTGTTTTCTGCTTTTTTACCTACAGTTGGTTGTCCGTTAGTAGTGTCTACTTTCGGAGCTGATTTTGAACCTTTTGGTTTGCTTGTTAATTTTGAGTTTACTGTATTGAGAAGGTTTCTGTAAGCTACGTTCAATTCATCTTGAGTAGTTGCAGAAGCGAGTGTAGACTCAGCAGAAGCCAATTCCCCATTCAAAAGAGCAAGGCTCTCCTTTGTTTTATTAGCATACGTACCTGCAGAAAGTTTTGATTTAACTTCTGAAATGTAGTTTTCAAGTTGCTTTTTGTCCAAAGCTGGAGTTATTACTTCTGGTGCAGCTGGTTTTGCTGGTTCTTCTACAACTGGTTGTGCTGCTGGAGTTGATGGGGCATCAAGGGCTGGCGCTACTACCGAAGCACTGTCTGCTTCTTGTGGTCCCTCATGTTCAGAGGCTAGCCCTGGAGCTGCTAGAGATGTCTCTTGTTTGCTTAGCTCATTAGCTGATACAGCTCCATTTCCGAAGAACATGAACAGGGCAGCAACTGCTACGCTGGCTGCTCCAAAACTATATTTACGGATTGAGTAACGTGTGACCTTTTCACGGTGCAAGCGTTCAACACGACTCATAGGCGATTTCTTCTCCACTTATTGTGTTCTCCTTAAAAATATTTTTTTATGTCCATATCTACATGCAAAGATTCCTCGCCATGGGCGAGGTTTTGCATATGATACTTTACTTCTTCATTGTACATGATAAGTGATATATATGCAAGCTAAATGCTTATCAAATTCGCAAAAAAAAAAAAACATTTTCAGACAATTTTCACAATTTGTTCGTTTTTATAACCAAAATTATGAATTTTTTAACTTTAAAATCAGGAAAATATTTTGATTTTCTGCATTTTATTATATTGTATTAAAACCTGAAATTCGGAAATGAATTTGGATAAAATCTTTTTATTTTGAAAAGCAGATAACTTTGATACCTAAAAGGAACTATTCTACAATTTTTAAACAAAACATTCGTAAAATAAATATACAAAAATTTTTAGGTTTTTTGGCTTTTTTTCTTCCAAAAAAGAGAACCTGTCAGTTAGATGCCCAGATTCTCTGATAGCTTTCTAGCAGAGCCTAACAGAACCAGACCCTATCTCTCATATGCACTATTCTCTTAAAATTTAAAGGCAAAACACGCCAGAGTCTCCTCACCGTAGAAATATGACTGACTTCCACATTCTAATTACGACCTAAAAGTGTTAGCAGTCTCTTGATCGTCTGCCTGTTGCAACTAACAACTAAAGCTAAAATAAAACATGCTACCTCATTTTGGCAACATGTCATCTGTTCCTATTTACAGCAATGCCTCAAATTCAGCGACAGTCATACCTAATTGCTGGCTGGCAACCTCCGAAGTCAGAAGACCTTGACGGACCATATCCAGGAAGGCAAAGATTTTCCCACGCTCCAGTCCCTGTTCAATACCTTCTTCTCGCCCTTTTTCAATCCCCTCTGCACGACCACGTTCTAAGCCCTTTTCCTCAGCTTGTTCCAAGGCATAGTCCTGTGCTAACAAGGCTTGTTCTTCGCGCATACGTAGTTGACTAAACATTTTCCTGTCCTCCTCGGACCAGCTCTTGTAGTCCAGCAGTTGGTCTGCTTGGCTGATGGCTCGCTCGGGGTGCTGGGTAAAGGGTTTATTCCCGAAAAACTCCAACCACGGTTTGCGAATGCTATCTTTGCTGGTTTCTCTGTATTTTCTTAATTCCAAGAACGCCATCTTAACCAAATGGTTTTCTTGTCCATTATTTGTGATAGTTAAAACCTCACCTGTCGTGTCCTCTCGCATACTAAAGCTATGAAAAGCCAAGTCATCTGAGAAGTAGTTGCTATCCACGATTGCGATAGCGTATACTGGTGCGATATGTTTGTAACTCTGGTGTGTATCACCTTCTCGTTGACGAATTTTTTCAAGATTTTGATTGACCTGACTGCACAAATAAGCCCACAGGCGATTGATGAAAAAATTCTGATGATGAACCTGAATTTCGATGATAACTTGCGTACCATTATCCAACTCCGCCAAAACATCTATACTTGTATAGAAATCCTGTGCCGAGTACGGTACGGAAGGCAAGACGTGAATGTTGCTTCCCTCCAAAATGGTCACATTTTTTGCTGGCAAGTCCAACATATCGCGAATAAATTGACAAGTGATTTCTGGATTGCTAAAGATTTTCTTAGCAACCAAGTCATTGGTTGGGCTAATGCCCGGATGACGTACAGTCATGTTTGCTCTCCTTTCATTATAGCACATTTTTTAATCTAATTTACTAGATTTGATGCTTCTATCTATTTATTCGGAAAGGAAATGAATTGTGAAGATATTTTATCTCGTTTCAACTAAAATATGAGCTTGATCAATCAGTTGTCCATCAACAGTCAGATTCAGATAGAAATCCAAGGTCTTATCAGCAGCAAAATACAGGGTTGGTATGGTCAAATCTTTTTTGCTTTCCCCAGCTTGAAACGCAAGGACTTGAATCTCGTCCTGATAGGCGACACCATGCACACCAGTCCCCGGTTGAATCGAAATCTTAGCCTCCAAAGGAGTGTTACATTCGCTACGTTCAACCTTAAAATGAAGAGTCTCTCCCTTTGCTACAGCTAGACTTTTTTCTGCAAATGCTAGTCCCTGAACAACTTCTTGTTTTGATAAGCTAGGAGTTTTATAGAGGGCAATCTTGGTCAATACAGGCATAGATTGTGCCTCTGTAATGACCACGCGCACCTTCTGTGCCTCTACTAACGACCCTCGCAGGAGGCGCTTATGACCAACTGTAAAGCCCATGCCAAATTCCTGCCAGACACCATCTACCTCTACTTGCACATGAAAAGCAGCGATTCGTTGCCCTAGTTTCAAATCTTCTCTTAACTCAATTACATCAAAAGTTTTAGGAGATCCTAAGTCGAGTTCTAACTGAATTGGCAAGTCTGCATCGCTTGCCCAAGAACTGGTCTCAAAGCCGTCTGTCAGATGGTAACAGGCAAAGTCTGCGGAAAGAGCTGGACCAGATACCTCAGATCCCAGAGCCAAATCTTCTTTATAAAGCTCATTGCGATAGACCGCAAATTCATAGAGACGTTCAATATCCTTTGCATCAAAGAGCCCATCTTGATTCGGCGGAATATTGAGCAAGAGTGGAGTTCCCCGACCCACCGAGTGAAAGTAGATTTCGACCAACTCCTCGAGAGACTTAGGATCCTGATCCTCATGGTAGAACCAGCCTGGACGGATGGAAACATCTGCCTCACCGATTGAAAAAATAGTGCCTGAAGAATCTCCATGCTGAAGATAATCCAGCTCTGCTTCTGTTCCTAGTTTGTCAGGATTCACCTTTTGCCACAGTGGATCACCTGCATACCCTCGTTCATTGCCAATCCAGCGGATACTAGTGCCTTCTGTTGAAAAAATCAAGCAATCGCCCTGCAGTTCACGAATGGTTTCAAACCATTTTTCAAATTCATAATTAACCTTTTGAGCCCCCTCTCCTCTGGCACCATCCATCCAGACATCAGCAAATTTCCCTCCATTTCCATAGGCAGGATTTGATAAAATCTCCTTCAGCTGTGCCAGATAATAGGCATTATAGTCCGCTTCTCGGTCCACATGATAGAGGGGACTATGGGCATCCCAGGGTGATAGGTAGACCCCCATATCCATATCAAACTCTGTGGCAGCTTGGGATACTTCAAGGAGCAAGTCCCCCTCTCCATTCCTCCAAGGACTGGCCTTGACCGAATAATCCGTATAAGCCGTCGGATAGAGGACAAAGCCATCATGGTGCTTGACCACCAAAATCAACTTTTTGAAGCCCGTTTCCTTGAGTACGCGAACCCACTCACGCGCGTCTAACTGTGTCGGGTTAAAGCGTTCAGGATCCTCCTGACCTGTCCCCCATTCCTGATTATAAAAAGTATTGGGTCCAAAATGGATAAAGGCTGCTAGTTCATCCTCTAAATAAGCTAGCTGGGCCTGACTAGGCAAGGGGCCATGCGGTTTTATTTCTCTTACCATACTACTTCCTATCTACATTTTTCTTTACTTTTTTGGCATACACTTGCAATTCTGTTAACGCTAGGGGACTGCTCAAGCCTTCAAATCGAAGACGAAGGGCATAAGTTTCCACCTTGTCAAATTCAAAACGAAGCTCCTCATCCTTGTCGCTTGAAACTTTTCGGATAGCTGATACAGGGCGCCAATTCTGCTCTTGCTTGAGCAGGGAATCCTTATCCAAATGATTGGGAGTCCGAGGCAAGCTAGGCTCATTCCCTACATAATAATCGATAAAGGTCGGCTCAACGGCCACATATTCTTGATTTTCAACATAATACAAGGTCAGGTTATCCACAAATCGCGGTTTTAAAATCCCTGCATCTCCAAAAAGAATGCCCACGCTGGCTTGCTCTGACTTGGTAATCCAAGTATTGGCTGTTGATTTTTTCCGAGCAATGACCTTGTCATTGAGGTAAGAGGCTGGGTGATTTGGCTCTGAGTGAGAAGCAAAGACCAGAGGCAGGTTGGACCCTGTCCACTGATTGGAAATAACTCCCCCATCTACACTGACATCTGTCACATGAATGGTGACTGTTGCTGGCAACTCACAGCCCGCTACTTGTCCTGTGAGCACACTTTCTCCTACCTGAGCATAGACTTGAGGTTCGAGTTCATCCCAAGTCACCTTGGCCGTATCTCGTCTACCATCTGATAAGACTAGCTTGACTCGGTCTGGTAAGTGTGGGGCTTCCTTAACAAGCGTCCAAACCTTTTCAGGCTCAATAGCGCAAGTCCCTGGGACACAAACCTGAGCAGAAGCCTTTAAATCCAAACACTCTAGCTGACCAGATACCGTAAATTCATGAAAGCTTTCTATATCTTCTTCCGAGATTGCCTCCCAAACAACCTTGACTCGTTTTGCACTACCTGACTCATAGTCCACCAAGACTGAAGATGGCAGCTGTGGATAAGTCCCCCTATCTGTATACAAGCGAAGTGGTCGTACAGAAAGTGCCTGCCCTAGTGAGGTATTTTCTGCGACCTGCAAATGAGTTTGATAGGTCTTTCCTTGATAAATAGCACTGATAACCAAGTCGCCTGCAGACAAGCAATGAAGCACTCCCTGCTTGATAATGGCGTGGGCACCACCACTCGTCTCCCAAATCACTTCACTATTCCCCACCTTGTTCACAGGGTTATCCACAGTTTGTGGATAAAGTCCAATAGCTGGGGAATCCCCTTCTTGTAATCCTGCCTGCTTGTCCACTCGAATCTCAAATAAGCGCTTAGTTTTCAATGGTTGGGTAGCCAAAGCCTCTCCCACTAAGAGATCAAAACTTGCTGGCTCTAGCCCTCTAGCACTAGCCTTTACTCTGACTAGACCTGCCTGCTCCAAGCTCTGAACTAAGAGGACACCTCTGCCATGAAATGCTTTCCGCTTAAACCGACCATTTTTCTGGGCTTGGTAACGTTCACGACTGGCCTGCCTGCCATTATCCACACCCACAATGCGAGCAGGGCCCTCAATTTTAAAATGAAGCTGATTGGAAGCAGTCGGCACCCAATTTCCATCCTTGTCCAATACATCAAAATAGAGATAAAGGAGGTCTTGCCTATCTGGCTCCAGTTTTGTTTTCTCGGCATGTAACCCGATTTTGTCTGGCTTACCTGCAGTCACCACCCTATCTTCTGCCACAAGCTGACCTTGATGGTTATAGGCCACAGCACGCAATTTTCCTGGTTGATAAGGCAAACGCCATTCGAGATAGAGTTGGTCAGAACCTTCTCCCTCTTGATATTTTCTGCCATCTGAAGTCCATTTCTCCTGAAAGGTCTTCCTACCTTGAGATTTTCCATTGAGAAATAGCTCTACAGAACGGGCATTTGAATACACTCGAACAGGGATATCCCCATACTTATCCACAACTTGTTGATAACTCTTGTGGATTTCCCAATTCCAGTGGGGCAGGATATGAACCATGGGATGCTGATCTAGGTCCAACCACTGACTTTGATAGAGATAATAGTCATTTTTAGGAATCCCTGCTGTATCCACGATCCCAAAATAAGAACTCTTGACAGGTGTGTCATTTTGGTTGTGCCAAGGAGTCGGCTCACCGATATAGTCCACTCCTGTCCAGATAAACTGACCTGCATAGTCTAGCCTATTTCTATCTGCTATCCAAGAAGCCGTCGCCGTCTTCCCCCAAGGAACCCGATCATTGCCATAGTCCGACTGTTCAAAATTCCTCACGCGGCGATTATCCCCAACCCATTCCTTAGCTGGGCGAAAATAGCTATCACGTGTTCGGGTAGCCGATGAGGTTTCAGACCCGTAAAGTCGCCACTTGGGATGTCTTTTACGAATCGCGTCAATATTATCTTCCGAGTAATTTAAGCCCACCACATCCAGCAAATTGGCTATCTTTTCATGACCTCCAGAACCATCTCCGAAGCGGAATTGGTCCATTCCCATAGTCACAAAACGGCTATCATCCACTTCCTTGACCCTTTCTAGCAAGCGTTTGATCGTCTTCAATGAATGGGCATCTCCATTTGCTTCGCTGACTTCATTTCCCAAGGACCACATAAAAATCGCTGGATTGTTCTTGCCACGCTCGATCATAGTGCGCAAATCATAATCTGACCAGAAATCGCCTACTTTCGCTTCTGGATGAGTCGCTTCTTCCTCAAAAAAGCGACCATAGTCATATTCTTTCTTGCCTCCATACCAGGTATCAAAGGCTTCTTCTTGAATAAGTAGCCCCATTTTAGCAGCCACATCCAGCAAAATACTACTGGCTGGATTATGGGTAATTCGAATTGCATTGACACCCATTTCCTTCATCTGGCGCAAGCGTCTCTCAGCAGCTGACCTGTTTTCCACAGATCCCAACGCTCCGTAGTCATGGTGCAGACAAACCCCATGAATCTTCAACCAGCTACCATTTAGAAAGAAGCCCTTATCCGCTTGCCAATCCATATAGCGGTAACCAAAGGTCTCCTCTTCTTCATCAACCAAAATGCCATTTTTATAAAGACGAGTCTTCAATTGGTAAAGGTGAGGGGAATCAATATCCCAAAGCAAGGGTTGGAAAATTGATATGGCTTGTTGGAAAGAATATTTGTCCCCAGACTCAATCACTAGAGAGTCTGTCGCCTGCCAGTCTGACAGCTGTTGTCCATCATACCAGATACTCTGCTCCAAATACACCGACACGGACTGAGGTCCATCATTTGAAACCTTACTTGTAAGCTGAGTCTCCACCCATCTATCTCTTTGTTCCTTTAGCTTGGGACTTTCTATCTTAATTCCATATAAATCCAGATGAACTGCATCTGTAATCAACAATTTTACTTCTCGGTAAATACCGCTACCAGAGTACCAACGACTGCTAGGTTGCTGATTTTCCACAAAAACCGCAAGCTGGTTGGCTGTCCCATCGTTTCTTAGATAAGGGGTGATATTATAAGAAAAGGGTGTATAGCCATTGGGATAATAGCCTAGCACTTGCCCGTTGATATAGACTTGGGCATTCATGTAAACCCCGTCAAACAACAAGCGCACCGATACAAGACTGGCATCTTCTTCCAAGTAAAACTGCGTCCGGTACCAGGCTTGACCCCCGTTTAACTGACCACCCTCATTTTGCGCTGGCGAATAATGGTCAAAATCATTGTAAATACTCCAGTCATGCGGCACTTGAATGGTCTGCCAATTTTCCCTCTGCAAATCCGGCGCCAAGGCCTCTCCTTTCCCTACCTCCTGGCTAAAAAACCAGTGATTTCGTAAAACTTCTTTTCTTCTCATATAAGCATTCCTCTTTAAACAAGTCTATTGACTTGACTATAGCACAAAACAAAAGCGCTTTCAAGATTTCCTCCATCACTCCCTAAATCCTCAGAAAAGATTCTATAATTTGTGGAAAAGTCTGAAAATCACTCCATATTCAAGCAAACTGTAATTTTCAAGAAACAGGGTCAAACCTTACAAGAGAGCAAAAAACACCCCTCTGAATGTTCATTCCAGAGAGATGTCCCTTTTGTCTTAACTATTGTAAATCGACTGTCTAAAGTCATCTGAATCTTTGAGATAAGCTTTATAAATCGCTTTTTTCAGTTTTTGAACGGGTGTTTCGATAAACTCAAACTTTTTAGCCGTGGTATTTCCTGCTTTTATTTGAGCAAGTTCTTCTTTAACAGCTTTATTCATAAGCTCTTGTAATTTTTCTTTACTATCAATCACTTCTTCTTTTCCGTTGTAATTTATAGTAATTAGTTTTAACTTACCTAATTTCTCAACACGCTCAGTTATTTGCTCTTTTTTGAAAGCTGCGTAAGATTTTCCTAAAATGTTATTGAAAATGTAAGTATCAGATAGAGGCTTGTTCTCAGACTCTGCTGCTTGCTTGTATTGATTTGACACATAAGGAACAAATCCTTCATAATAGCCCAAAGCAGCCATCAATTCAAAAGCTTGTTTTCTAAAGGTGATGTCCCCACTCATACCAGTGTCATTTTGACTAACACCATAAATGGTATCAAACATATCCACTAAATAATACCCATTAGCTTCAATAACACCTTTATCAGTAAATCCTTTTATAATGTAACGATTCACTAAAATGTTATTGTCAATTAAACTATTGATATCCGTTAGTTTTTCCGCTTCTGCCAGTGTGATTTCTGAGATTTTTTCACTCTTGTGCGTAGCTTGAACTGCTGGATTTGTGTATGTTACGGGTGTTCTAGTCCCAGTTGAAGTAATCGGAGTTATTTTCTTGAAGTATTTAGTTTTATCTGCCGCTGAAAGTTGTTTTGTTGCTTCCGCTTCTAAATAATCTAGACTATATAACACATCAAAACTTCCATGCATATAAGATTTCAAATCTGCATCCGTCTTAAATCTATCTGGTGTTTTGTTGTAGAAGCCATTTTTCTTACTTTCATCGTAAACGAAGTTTAAGTTGAAATATGTATCTTTTTCTGGTGTGTAAGAATTTTCGAAGATTCCTCTAGCATAAAACTCTGCCGCTGTACCATCTCGACGACCATGATTATTAAACAGTACTGTTCTGTCTAATAAATGCGTCATTTCGTGAGAGTAAGTCGCTGAACCTCTATCATCAAGAACTCTATCTATAAAGTAACGGACACCCACTCCATTGGCTTCTGCACCTACATTTTGCGATGGCGAGTACATTCCTAAAGGTGTCATGAAGTCTTTAACCCCTTTATCCGCTGTTGGTCCTGATTCTTTAGACCATGTTGTCGCTATTCCAGCAGACGTATTCGTCGTATATTTCTTCATCGTATCTACAATTACTCTATTTGTAATTAGTTTCGGACGATTTTCTTCTTTTGTAATTCTGTATAAAGTGTCAACATAATTAGCCTGTCTTGTGGCTGTTAGTTCTATCAATACTTTAACTTTTTCTAATTCTTCTTTATACTTAACTGGATTCGTTTTCTCTAAAGAAGTATCCATATACGTTCCGATGTTTCCGTAGGTTACCGTCGCTATGTTAGTTATAGCATACACGCTTGGTTCTTTAATATTTACCAAACCTAATAATGTAGCTACATTTTGTTGTCTTCTACTTTCTATTTGACGATTTTCAGCTCCATATTTCTCAGGAGGAGTAGTTAATTTTGTATATAAGTCTACTTTTTCATCAGGTTTTTCTTTCGAAGCTTTTTCAACTACGATAGCTTTAGTCGCTTTCTTCAACCACGTATCGCCATCCATATTAGTGAATGTAGTTCTATTGTAATCTAGGAAATCTAATAATGTTAGTTTATCTGTAATTTTACCAAAGTATTTCTCAAATGTTTTTGGACTATTGGTTAATCTTAATTCATCATAACTCATAGACCCAAGGTGTGTTAACCAATCTAAAGAAGTAAGGTCTTTTTTACCGAACGAACTTGGATTATAAGCTAGAATATCACGGATGTTGGTATCTCCAAAATCAATATTATAAAAACGATTGATATAGGATAACCCTAGTAATATTTTCTCTTTATTAGCTTCAATATCACCTTTTACTTTTTCTCTATTTTGTTGATTGTCACCTAAAATACTCAAGGTGTGCGCCGCAACTTTTTTCAAACTAGCTTCTAAATCGTTTTTAGTCGCATCAAGTGTTTCTTTAATCGATAATTTTTCAAGATATTCTTTTCGTAGAATTTCTTTTACTTCAGACTCTGTTATATTTGGATTAGTTTTTCGTAATTCGTTTCGTTTTAAGAAGAAATCTCGATTTATTTCTATGTCTGATGGAGCTAACTGTGATTTTAATTTTTCGTTTGTCAATAAATCTATAGACTTCATTTCAGTACTTGCTTGAGTTACATTCACCGCATTTTCTAACTCACTATTTTCTGGCAGTAAATGCGGTTTGTCTTCTTTAGTACCAACCAAAATTACTTTTTGGCGCATAGCTTTAGTTACTTCAGTTTTCTCAGTTGAATTTGTTAACTCTCCTGTCTCAGAATTAACTTCATAAGTTTTAGTGACGGTTGTTTCCCCTTGCTCGCCTTCACTTTGAACCTCTTCTTTTCCTTTCGGAAGTTCAGGATCATCTTTTCTTTCCTCAGTAATATCAATAGGTGACACTATCTTTTCTACGTTTCCAACTTTTACTATTTTGTCTTTAGCTGGAGTGTTTTCTGTTGTAGTTTCTTCTGAGATAGCTCCTGTTTCTTGATTTACTGTGTATTTTGTAGTTGATACTGTACGCCCTTTTTCACCCGGTGTTTCTTCTATTTTCTGATTGTAATCTAACGCTGGATTTGCTTCATAAACTGTTTTAAAAGGAATTTCTTGTGATTGAACTGTTGGTTTTGTTCCTACTGCCGTTATTTTCGCCTGCATTGGCTTAGCGACTTTTGTCGTTACAGCTGGCTCCGTCAAGTCTCCTGTTTGTTCATTTACTTTGTAGACTTTTATTGTTGTCGCTTCTTCATCTTGACCTTGTTCTCTAACTACTTTAACCCCTTTATCAAGTGACTCATCCGCAACAAACTGTTCGCGTCTTTTGACTGTTGATCTTGTTTCTTCTACATTTCCAACCTTAATAACTCTATCTACTGGATGTTTTTCTATCTTTGTTGAAGTGTTTTCTACTATTTTCCCAGTACTTTCATTAAAACTGTAAGAAGTAGTTGTCACTTCCTTACCATTTTCACCTGCTACTTCTACTTGTTGCTCTTGGTAATTTAAAGCTGGCGATGCTGTATAGATTGTTTTATAGTCCAGTACTTTTTCTTTCGTTACTGGACTTGGGACAGTTGGTTGCTCTTGGGGAGCTAAGGGTTCAGGCTGAACAGCTGATTCTGGTTCGTTTCCTTGACTTGGCTTGACCTCTGCAGATGAAGGCGTTTGTTCTGGTTGTTTTTGGGGTTCTTGTGGGGCAGACTCACCAGTATCTTTTACCCCCTCAACTGGATTCTCCAGCTGGTTCTCCTCACCCTTTTGTTCCGCAGAAGATTGATCTTCTTCGCGTCCTGATTCCACGGCTGGGCTTGCTGGCTCAGAATCTTTGGTCTCAGCAGTTTCTTTAGATGGTGGCTGGGACTCAGTACCTTGTGGGGCAAGAGTTTGATTTTCCTCGCCCCCTGATTCCATGACTGAGGTTGCTGGATCTGGTTGCTTCGGCTCGGCTTCGGGTTTGTCAGGTATTTGTTTCTCGCCCGATGTTGCTTCTGTACCCGGCGTTTCTTCTGCTCCTGGTCTTGGTTGTCCTATTCCATCAGCTGGTTTTGTCTCTGTTTCATTCTCTACTATTGGAGTTTTTTCAGATTGAACTGGTCTACCTTCCTCAGATTTTGGTGCAACTTCTTCCTTAGTCCCAACTGCAACCACCTTGTCCACCGGCTCTTTTGTAATTATATTTTCTATAACTTTACTAGATTTTTCCCCATTAACGATAGTGACTTCCGTATAGATGGTGCGTTCACCAACAACACCGTCTTGAACAACTTTAGTTTGCCCTTTAGCTAAGCTTGCATCTTCTTGTTCTATCGTTTGGAAAGCAACCTCCTCTGTAGTGACTAGCAATTCTGGTTTCTCTACTGTGGCATTTAACACACCTTCCTCAGGACTTGTTTTATAATCACTATTATTTTCTGCTTTTGGTTGTTCTACTTGGGGATTTCCTGCAACTTCTTCCTTAGTCCCTATGGGCAAAATTTCATCAGGAGCTTGTTTGCTTACAGGAGCTTCAACAATTTTCTCAACTGCGTAGGATGGTTGAGGAGATTGCACAAGGTCTTCAGTCGAGCTAAAATGAGATGTAGTCTGTGGTACAATCTTCTTAAATTGAGGTTCTGAACTTTCCTCCTTTTGAGATAATGCTGGCGACTCTATCTTATCAACAGAAAGTTCCTTGCTAGCACTATCTCTTACCAAATAATATCCCGTAAATTCATATCCTTGGACTCTTTCAGGACTTGGTAAAAACTGACCTTCTACCCTTTTAACAAGGGCTGGTTGCAATTCTACCAGATTTTCTAAAGCAGAGATGGATGCTCCCCAGCCACCAACAGCAAAGACGGTCACAAGGAAGTAAGACGCTCCCCTTTTTCTCTTGATTAAAGTAAAGGAAAGCAATAATAATCCTGCTCCCAAGATAAACATCCCATCATTAGAAAAAAGACCTGTTTCTGGTAATCTTGTAGCCAATTTTCGATAGATAAAGTAGTATTCTTTTCCCTCTTTTACCTCAATCTTATTTTCTTCAAACCATTGCAACTCAGATTTCAGCTTTTCAGATAAATCCTGCTCATCCAAATAATGACTTGAAATTAGTTTTGAACTCGTTTCGGTAGCCTGTACAGGTTGAGCACTCATACCAGCAAAAAATAGACTCGTTCCTAGCAAGACTGAACAAGCTCCTATTGCATATTTCCTCAAAGAAAAACGCTGCTTTCTCTCAAATTGAAATTCTTTCATCCCATCTCCCATCATTCATTATTACTGTATATTTAGTATATCAGAAATAGTCTATATTCACAAATCTTTCTAGTTATTCCCTTATCATTCCTAATTAAAGTAGACAATATACAATAATTTTTAGTTAAATGTATATCAATGTTCTTTGTTTTTCTTAACAAACGTAATACAAAAAGAGCCTGTTGCCAAGCTCTTTAATCTATTATTTCTTTTCAGCGCGAAGGGCTGACAAGATTTGTGTACGGATATCATCTACACCATTTGGAGTATTTGGTAAAAAGATGGTTTGATTTCCTTTTGCAGCAAAGGTGTTCAAGGTATCCAAATACTGGTTGGTCAAGAGGATTGACATGATTTGTTCTTCTGTCATACCAACATTGGCTTCCTTGAGTTCGGTGATAGACTCTGCCAATCCATCCACAATCGCCTTACGTTGTTGGGCAATCCCCACACCATGAAGGCGGTCTTTTTCTGCTTCGGCTTCAGCTGCAGTGACAATTTTAATCTTATCGGCTTCTGCCAATTCTTGCGCTGCGACCCGCTTACGTTGCGCTGCATTGATTTCATTCATGGATTGCTTGACTTCTGCGTCTGGTTCAACCTTAGTAATCAAGGTTTTCACGATAATATAACCATAAGTAGTCATTTCTTCTGCTACTTGGTGTTGAACTTCAAGGGCAATCTCATCTTTTTTCTCAAACAATTCATCCAAGGTTAATTTTGGAACAGAAGAACGAAGGGCATCTTCGATATAAGATTTAATCTGAGATTCTGGACGCATGAGTTTATAGTAGGCATCTGTCACGCTCTGCTCGTTGACACGGTACTGAGTCGCTACATTCATCATAACGAACACATTGTCCTTGGTCTTGGTCTCAACCACAATATCGCTTTGCAGCAAGCGCAACTGAATGCGTGCTGCAATCGAGTCAATCCCAAAAGGTAAGCGAATATGAATACCGCTATTGGCAACCTTTTGGTATTTCCCAAAGCGTTCAATAATCGCCACCGACTGCTGACGAACCACATAAACTGTACTCAGTGTGACTATCAGCAATAGGAGCACACAAACAATCAGAAAAATCATGAAAAATATTGCCATAATGGAACCTCCACAAGTATTTTTCTAGTATTATAGCACATTTAAAGAAGGCTGTGCCGTTTTTACTGCGATTTTTCCTGAAATGTCAATAATTAGAGGTGAATTGTCACATTGTCGTCTAATCTCTTGCTAAAATAACTGGTAAGAAATTAGGTGCACCATGCCAGTTCTTTCTAGACCACCCTTATTTCGATTTTAAACAATTAAGAGTCAAACTGGAAACAGACAGATATTGAGCTAATGTAAATCTGTTTGTGACAAATGTTTTTAATATAATGTTTTATCCCTCAAGTTAATGAAGGAAGTTGTTATATATAGCAATTTTACTCACAATGTAAGTTAGTTTTAATATACAAGCTACCATACTTCAAGAATTAAGCAATGTTGATGATATAAATTTATTGTGGTATACTATTTTTGTCATCGGTTACCGATTACGTTCCTATGGGTTCGTGAGAGGAGGTAAAACTAATGAGCCTTATCATAGAGCTCGCTCTTACTATTATAGCGGATGTCATCGCAGGAATTATCCTGTATTTCGTCTGCAGATGGCTAGATAGTAAGGAGTAGACCGAGTGACTAGCCTATCAACACCCGTTAAAATCGCTAAGATACGTCAAAAAAGCCCTTAACTACGGCCATAGTTAGGGGCTTTGGTGTTCTAATGAACCTTACCAATTGACTATATTCTAGCATATAAGTCCTAATATTTCAAGCATTAAGTAAGGTTGATGGTCTAAATTTATTGTGGTATACTATTTTGGTCATCGGTTACCGATTACGTTCCTATGAGTTCGTGAGAGGAGGTGAAACTAATGAGCCTTATCATAGAGCTCGCTCTTACTATTGTAGCGGATGTTATAGCTGGAATTATCTTGTATTTCGTCTGCAGATGGCTAGATAGTAAGGAGTAGACCGACTGACTAGCCTATCAACACCCGTTAAATCGCTAAGATACGTCAAAAAAGCCCTTAACTACGGCAATAGTTAAGGGCTTTGGTGTTCTAATGAACCTTATCAATTAACTATATTCTAGCATATAAGCCCAGATATTTCAAGAGTTTTATTTATTTTTTAAGTTCCCTTAGATATCTGAAAGGTCTAAAGTGAAACGGAATAAGTAATGTCTAATCCCTTTAAAAGACTCACAAAAACATCATTGCAGTGAACTGCACTCCAATAGTTCAAGAATTAAGCAATGTTGTTGATATAAATTTATTGTGGTATACTATTTTTGTCATCGGTTACCGATTACGTTCCTTGCGGTTCGTGAGAGGAGGTGAAACTAATGAGCCTTATACCTGAGCTTGCTCTTACTATTATAGCGGATGTTATAGCTGGAATTATCTTGTATTTCGTCTGCAAATGGCTAGATGGTAAGAAGTAGACCGAATGACTAGCCTATCAACACCCGTTAAATCGCTAAGATACGTCAAAAAAGCCCTTAACTATGGCACTAGTTAGGGGCTTTGGTGTTCTAATGAACCTTATACACTAATTACATTATAGCATATAAGTCCTAATATTTCAAGCATTAAGCAATGTTGATGATCTAAATTTAATGTGATATACTATTTTTGTCATCGGTTACCGATTACGTTCCTTACGGTTCGTGAGAGGAGGTGAAACTAATGAACCTTGCCCCAGAGCTCGTTCTTACTATTGTAGCGGACGTCATAGCAGGAATTATCTTGTATTTCGTCTGCAAATGGCTAGATGGTAGGAAGTAGACCGAATGACTAGCCTGTAAACACCCGTTAAATCGCTAAAATACGTCAAAAAATCCCTTAACTACTGCAATAGTTAAGGGATTTGGTGTTCTAATGAACCTTGCCTATCGATTTTATTCTAACATACAGGTCCAGATATTTCAAGAGTTTTATTTATTATTTAAAATTCCTTAGTTCTGAAAGGTATTTGATTTTTCATCAATTCATTTAAAAATACTATACAAATTTCTTACATTTTCCATAAGTGTGATATAATGGACTCAATAAGATAACTTGTGAAGGATAAACGCTGGGTCCCAGAATGGGGTAGACTGAAAGGTTGAGCATTCCTATGTGCCTGGGGTTATCTTTTTATTTTGATTTTTTTAAGGCTCTCTACAAAGTTTAGAGGGTCTTTTTCTATTCCTATAGAATATACCAAAACACCCCTTAACTATCGCACTAGTTAAGGGCTTTGATGTTCTAATGAACCTTATCCATTAAAATCATTCTAACATACAGACCCCGATATTTCAAGAGTTTTATTTATTGTTTAAAGTTCTGAAAGGTCTATAATGCAGTTAGCTATCTAGTACCCAAAAACCGACTAGCTCTTATGAACTAGTCGGTTTCTCATCAATGCGCCAACATTTCTTGGGCAATTTCTTGGCCAGATAGGTTATCTGGGTAGTAGGTTGGCCAGTTGTCCATTTCTTCAAAGAGGGCTTCTTGGCTTGTGCCTCCAAAGAAAATATGGAAATGTTCTGCCTTAACTGGGGCGATATTGTGGTCACTAAACTGAACATACTTGAACTGTCCAGCGTCCGCATCCGTTGCTTCAAAGAGGAAGCGCACGCCACGATTGCCTTTCTTGTAAGTCAAGATTTTCTTACCCACATACTTGTAAGTGTATTTCTTGCTTTGTCCACCTTGAACAAATTCCATAGTATTATCAGTAATGTTAATCTTAGTGACATCTGTCTGATAGCCTTTTGTATAGTAGGCCTTGTACTCTGCCTGAGTCATCTTACCAGTCAACTTAGCCTTGTAGTCAAAGACTTGGTCAAACGTACCATCTTCAAGGAAAGGATAAACTGATTGCCAGTTACCTGCATAGTCACTCAAAGTGCGGTCCTTGACGTCTGCATCCTCAAAGTAACCATTTTGAACTGTCTTGGTATCCTCTGCCTTTTCAGGTTCGATAGCTGGACCTTCTTGGTCTGTTGTTTGTTTTAGAGCCTTGAGGTTTTTCTCCATGATAGAGATGTAATTTTCTCCCGCCTTGGTGTCCTCTTCTGTCAGACTTTCTAAAGGATTAAGGACATCTGTTTTGACACCTGCCTCTTTTGAAAGTGTGTTAGCAAGGGCTTGTGAGGCATTTTCTTCAAAGTAGATATAGGCGATTTTATTTTTCTTGACGTACTCTGTCAATTCTGCCAGACGTGCAGCTGATGGCTCTGCATCTGGAGAAAGTCCTGAGATAGCGACTTGTTTGAGCCCATAGTCTAAAGCGAGATAGTTAAAGGCTGCGTGTTGCGTTACAAAGCTCTTTTGTTTGGCTTGAGACAAGCCTTCTGCATAAGCCTTATCCAAGGCTTGTAATTTTTCGATATAGGCAGCAGCATTCTTCTCAAAGGTCTCTTTTTTATCAGGATAATCTGCTGACAAGCTATCACGGATGTGCTCTACAAGTTTAATGGCACGAACTGGTGATAACCAAACATGGGGGTCAAACTCATGGTGATGGCCTTCTTCGCCATGGTCATGGTCTCCCTCTTCTTCCTCACCACCTGGCAAGAGCAACATATCACCTGTCGCCTTGATGGTTTTCACTTTTTTCTTATCCAAAGTATCTAGCAATTTAGGAACCCAAGTTTCCATGTTTTCATTTTCATAGACAAAGGTATCTGCATCTTGGATTTTGGCAACTGCCTTGGCAGACGGTTCATATTCATGGGGTTCTGTACCAGCACCGATGAGAAGTTCTACATTAGAAGTATCTCCTGCTACTTGCTTGGTAAATTCATAGACAGGGTAAAAGGTTGTCACGATATTGAGTTTGCCATCTGCTTGCTTTTGATTGGAACAAGCCACTAAAAACAAGGCACATAGACTGGCTAGTAATAAGCTAATTTTTTTCATCTTAGTCTCCTATTTGATAAAACGTCTTACTAAACTGATTAGTAAAAAGACAGTTACAAAAATAATGGTAATACTTGCACTTGCAGGTGTTTCTGCATAGTAGGAAATGTAAAGTCCTGCTACCATTCCCAAAAATCCAATAGCACTGGCAAGCAGCATAACCGATTTAAAGTTTTTCCCCAGACGCAGGGCAATACTAGCTGGTAAGACCATGATAGTCGATACCAAAAGAGCTCCTGCAGCAGGAATCATAAGGGCAATGGCCACCCCTGTCACCATGTTAAAAAGAATGGACATGGTACGAACAGGCAAGCCATCCACAAAGGCCGTATCCTCATCAAAGGTCAGGATATACATTGGACGAAGGAAGAGGAAGGTCAAAATCAAGACAACCGCTGCAATGACAAAGAGGGAAATAACCTGCTCCTCACTGATAGTCACGATTGAACCAAAAAGATACTGGTCCAAACTCATAGAACTCGAGCTTTTACCCTTGCTCATAACAATCAGAGAAACAGCCAGACCTGTTGACATGAGGATAGCTGTCCCGATTTCCATAAAACTCTTATAAACCGTACGGAGATACTCCAGAAAGATCGCCGCAATCAAGACAATGGCAATAGTAGAAATAGTTGGAGAAATCCCTAGTACCAGACCAAAGGCTACACCTGAAAGCGAGACGTGGCTGAGGGTATCACTCATCAAACTCTGACGGCGCAAGATAAGGAAGGTCCCCAATACTGGCGAGAAAAGACTCATGGCAATAACGGCCAGAAAGGCACGTTGCATAAAGTCATAAGATAACAAACTAAGCATGGCCCACCTCCTGATCATTCTCATGAACGTTGAAACAACGCCATGGCGAGTCTTGGTTACGGACTAGATGAATATTGCGGTCCGCATAGTCCTTAACTTCTTCAGGGTCATGGGTAATCATCAAAACAGCCTTGCCATGATGATGGGCGCTGTGGTGCATGAGTTCGTAAAATTCGTTTTTACTTCCTGCATCCATCCCCGTTGTCGGCTCATCTAGGATAAACACATCTGGATCCGAAGCAAACATACGCGCAATCACCGCTCGCTGCTTTTGTCCTCCAGATAGAGACCCTAAGCGTTTGTCTCGGTGTTCCCACATACCAACTGAGTCCAAACTAGCCTTGATATGCTCCTCATCATGAGCATTCAAACGACGGAACCAACCCTTTCGTGGATAGCGACCGGACTTGACAAATTCATAAACCGTACTTGGAAAACCAGCATTAAAACTGGCAATCTGTTGAGGAAGGTAGGCTATTCTCAATTTCTTACCCTGCGTATTTGTCTTTGAAATGGTCACCTTTCCAATGCGTGGTTGGAGAATTCCAAGACTGGCCTTAATCAGTGTCGTCTTAGCTGCCCCATTCTCCCCCGTCAAGGTAACAAATTCCCCACTATCAACACTATAATTGATATGTTCAAGAACGGGCTCCTTATCATAATAGAAGGATAAATCCTCTACCGTAATATATCTCATTATTTGATTTCTCCTACTAAAGCAGTCAAAAACCGCTGGATCACTTTTTGTTCATTTGGAGTAAACTGAGTCGCCACTTGTTCATAGGTTAAAAGTGTATGCTCATGGTGATGATGATGCTCCTCAGCGATTGGACGAGCCAAATCAGTCAACTGATAAAAAATCACACGCGCATCCTTAGGATCTTTAGACGTTTCCAACATCCCTTCCTTGACCAAAGACTTAATGGCCTTGGTAACTGCTGCCTGACTGACATTGAGACGACGCGCCAACTCTGAATTGGTTAAAGATTCCTCTGACAAGAGCATGAGAATATGCTCCTGAGTATTGGTCAGAGCCACCTCGCTAGTGCAATGACCTATTAGGATTTCATGCTGATTTTCTGCCTGTAAAATCACCTCATTCAAAAAGCCATCGATATCCTTCGCTAGCTGTCTCATATCTGACTCCTTTCCTTTTGAACTTCTCTTTTTAAGAGAAAAATACTATTCTTTGACATTTTGTTTACCAGTTAATTATATCACAAGCAAAAAAAGAGTCAAGAAAAAACGTAAAAATCGGCTTCATTCTTGAACTCTTCATAGGATGGTCAATCTTTGTGCGCAAGTTTATTATAGTAACAATGAGGCATTTTATCTTATTTTCTTACCTAGGTAGTGGCGTTGTAACAAAGTCTCCACGACTTCAAAATCCAACTCATCATCGATATCATAAGAATAGAGCTTTGGCATTTCATAAGCTACTGTCTTATCTGTATAAAAGCTCTCATCCCGTAGGTAAAGACTCTTACGAGAAATCCAAATACTTCCGTTGGGATAGTAGTAAAGAGGCTCTTTCTGACGAGCATAGTGCTTGGAAACTTGAAGTGGACGGATAAATGGCGACTCTTCCAACTGCAAGTAAAGACTACGACTCTTGTCTGCCTTGACACAGGAAATCAAATGATCTGCTCCAGACTTGCAGTAGAGTTGATAGGATTCGGTAAGGTGATCTACCTCTCTCAAGGGTGAAGTCACCTGTAAATTAACGAATACTTGATTCTCTTCAAAGGGTTGTAAAAAATCGCATAAAGTTGCTAGACTAGAGGTTGTTGACAAGGCCAGTTCTTTTGGTCTGTGGACACAGCAAATCTCTGGATAGACTTGACGACAGAGTTCCAGATAGGTGGGAGAATCTGACGATACCCATATTTCACTAAATAACTTGGAGGCTAGAGCGACCTCTATCGTATAGAAAACCAAGGGTTTGCCTGCAAGTGATTTAATATTTTTATCCACTAAGCATCGAGATCCAGAACGAATCAGAATAATGGCTATCGGTTTAGATTTTTCTTTCATCTAACCTTCCTAGAAATAAGATAAAAACGGATAGAGTAATGATAGGATTAGCAACACTTTTCAATCACCTTATTACAACACCAAATCAGAAAATACTAACAATCTCATCAAGCACAAGTCCTCTTATTTTATCCCTCTTAACATAAAAAGTGGAGAAGACAGTGATTGTCCTCTCCAAATTTTAGCTAACACCAACCTACTACAGTTGATAAATCAATATTTTGAGCAAATACTATTCACTATCCTTCTTACGTAGAACAAGGCTTAATCCACTCAAAATGCCAACAAATCCAAATGCTGCTAAGGTTGCATTTGACTCAGTACCTGTATTTGGCAATTGAGATACTTCCCTTGATGGAGCTGGATAAGTACTTCCACCAGAATGATAAGTTGATGGAACTGAGTTATTCGGAACTTTAGGTGTTTCCGGATTTTCGTTTTGTTGAGGGGTAGGAGTAGGTGTTGGTGTTGGAGTCGGTTCTGGCTTAGGCTCTGGTTTCGGTTCCGGTTTTGGCTCTGGCTTAGGCTCTTCAGGAATCTTCAACTCTGGAATGTCCACAACTGGAGGATCTAACGGAACCACTCCACCGTCAAACTCAGGAACTTCTACTTTTGGAGCATCCATTTGCATTACATATTGGTAAACAATAGTAGTAACACCTTCTTTAACCAGTCCTTTTTCCTCAATCGTATTGTTGAACTTATCAGAAGCTGGAAGAACACGTTTCAATCGGAATGTCACTCCATCCACTTCAATCGTTTGTGGTGGTGTCACCGCATACTCTTCACCAGTCGCAGTGTATGTAGTCTCTGCCTTATCGCCCGTAATTGTAGTACTTGCTTTAGCTACAACTACATTATCTTTTACAACAACATCTGATGCAAGGAAGTTTTCATTAACATCTACAAATTTAACGATTACTGTTCCTTTTTTATCTTTTTCAGCATCATCTACTTTTCCATTGTATTCTGGCACTTCCTCTTTTGGTGGGAATGGCGGAATAAATGGTTCTACTTCTTCTGCGTATTGATAAATAACCGTTGTTGTTCCTTCTGGAATTTTACCTGATTCTTTATCTGAGTTTCCTAGAGTTGTTGACACTGGTAGTACTCGTCGGTAAATATATTTCTTACCGTTAAATTCTATTGTTTCTTTACGATTTTCTACTGTGCTATATTCTTCATTTGTTGGTGTGTATGTTGTTTCGGCATCACAATCAGCATAGACTTTTGTCGTAGCTTTTTCTACTACTACATTATCTTTAACAGTAACTGCAGTGTCAATTTCATTTCCTTGAGCGTCTACATACTTAACAACTACAGAACCTTTTTTATCTTTCGCTACATCGTGTTCGATAATTTCAGGATTTTCACGGTATTTTACAATTTCACTACTGTCAGTTGATTCGTGTGTTACTGGTAATTCTGCTACTTTTTCTTTGTCTACAGAGTATTTATCGATTTTTGGTGATACTACTTCAGCAAGTTTTTGTTCTTTAGTCCATTCGCTTGTGTATACTACTTCACCGGTTCTACTATTGATTTCTTCACTTCTTGTGAAACGTGCATTTTGGTTAACAGGAGTAGATGCCTCTTGCCCAGCTTTTGGTCCATTTTCGTAAACGTAAGAGATATTACGTTTCACTTCTGTTAATAGACCTAGATCTTTGTATGAACGGTTTTGTGGATCATTAGGAATCTTATCCTCTGGTTTTGGAGGAGTATTATCCCCTTCATTAGGTTTAGTGGGATCAACTGGAATGATTTCATCGTATTGATAAACAACTGTTGTAGTTCCTTCTTTCACCTTACCAGTTTCTTCTACTACGTTGTTGAAATTAGTATCTACTGGTAATACGCGATAGAATGTGTATTTCTTACCACCCACTGTTATGATTGTTTGTACTTTATTGTTTTCAGTACTGTAATCTACATCGTTATTTGTTACTTCATCACGCGTTGATAGAACTACATCACCTGACTTAGTCGCGTATGTTTTCGTTGTTTTAATAACTGCATCTGTTACTACATTTTCAGCATTTTTGATTTCATTACCATTAGCATCAACGAATTTAACAACTACAGAACCTTTAGTATCAACTACTTTAGATGGTGTTGTTTCTTCTTGTTTATCTAACGTATAGCTATAAATAACGTGTTTTTCACCTTCAGTCACATCACCAGTTGCTGAAGCTGAGTCAGATGTTGGTCCTACATATTTATAAACTAAACCTGTAGCTTCATCTTTTAGCGTCGGATATTGTTTATCCGTTGTGTCATAGTTTTCTGTTACTGTGCGTTTTTCTGTGCGTTCAGAAACCTTCACTCCTTTTGAGTAAGTTACATAAGTGTCTTCATACTCTAGAGGAACATTATTCTTCACTACTTCTGTTTCTTTTAATGTTTTCAAGCTTCCATCTTCGTTGATTACAACGTGTTTTACATCAACTGAACCTGTTTTTGTAACTTCTGATTTAGATGGGGTTTTCTCTTCTTCACTTACTAGACGGTATTCGTAAACAACTTCTGTTGTTCCTTCTACTACTTTTCCACTAGCTGCTGGTGATCCTTGTTTTAGACCTACATACTCATATGTATATCCCGTTTCAGCATCTACTAGCGTCGGATATTGTTTATCTGTTGTGTCATAGTTTTGTTCTACAGTTGCAACATCTGTACGTTCACCAACTTTTGTTTCACCTGAATATAGACTTACAATCGTTTTTGTTTCTAGCGTTACATTTTTTTATCAGTTTCTGATTTCAGTTGTTTCCCATCAGTTGTGACATACTTGATAACTACGCTACCTTGCTTAGAAGCTCTTGCTTCTCCTGCTTCTTCTTTTGTGATTTTTTCCCTATAATAATGAGTTACGACTGGTTTTGCTTCACTCATTACTTTATAAGCACGAATCGGAGTAATCACTTCTTTTGTAGTGTAGGTTGTTTCATTATGAGTTGTTATGTCTTTAGTACTAAAGAAGCTAATCTTATCATTATCAGTTATAGTGTAACGTTCGTTTGTTCCTTTTATTTCCTCATCTGTATCACCTTTATACACCTTAAATTCCACAGATTCTTCAGGTGATACTACTGTAACTGTTCCATCTTCTTCAACTGTTACAGTTCCTTTTTTAGTTAATTCATTAAATTCTTGGTTTCTTACAAGTGTTTCAATAAGCTCTCCCGTCATATTTTCTTTTGTGACAATTGCTACGTATTGAAGTTTAATTTCTTCGTTATTAAAATATTCTGCACTACCATTATCCGATGAGTCAGAAGTTAAAAATGTGAACACTCTTGTACTTATTCTGGTTTTTTCAATAATACCATCTACTTCTTTAGTCGTATTCTCTTTTTTAATTGTGAAGTCTCCGATTATATTTTCAATATCCTTCTTATAAGACTTCCTTTCTGGATCATTATCAAAAAAACTATTTCCTAAATTATAACCATATTCAACACTATTGTCCCCCTTTTTTATATAACCTATATCGATATTTTTACTTTTCTCTTCAATAAAATTATCTAATCCTTCTTTAGCAGCTATTACCTTCGCTAAACCTGCTTCATCTCCAAAATCTCTAGCTTTTTCTTCGGCATATTTCAGCAATTCGTAATAAAAGTGATAATCATTCTTTAAAATGTCAGCTGGCCTAGCATTTTTTAATTCTGAATCACCTTTCTTTTTTCCTTTGAAGTAGTCTTGGCCGTATTCTATATTATCTCCTTCGGAATCATTCAGTTTATAAAGCCTATCTATTTCGTCCACTTTTTCATCATCCGCGGTTCCAAATACCCCATCAGCACCTGCTCTATAGAATTCACTTGATACATTCTCTTTCTCATCAAGCAAGTATGTACTCGCCTCAAATTTGGTTAGAGCATATGTTAGATTCTCAACTTCAAACGATGGCGAATGATATTTTTTAGTAGTTGTTACTTTCTTATTATCACCCACCGCATACGTGTCTTTATCCATTACAAGGACTGTATCACCTTCTTGAAGGGTTACATTTTCTTTCCTGAAATCTTTGGCATCAGCTTGGCCAGCTTTCCATTTTGTAACGGCATCTTCATCGCTAGTTACACCATTAGCTTCTACAAATTTTCCGTATTGTCCATCAGCTATTTCTTCAACTAGATAAACTTTCCCTGTTGTTTTTGTATAATCGATTTCCCCTAGTTTATTGTGCATTCCTTCTGGAGATACTCTTGCTTCGATGTTGTTGAAGCTTTTTTTTTCATAAGTTGCTTTATCAGCACCCTCTACTTCAGAACGAACGTATTCATAAACCTTGTTATTTGCTTCTACTGTATCTTTTTTACCCGTTTCAGCTGTTACCTCAGCTCCTGTTTTGGCTACAGTTGATTCACGATAGTCTTTACCATCAGTATCATAAGCAATTCCTTTTTTATCATAAGGAGTTGTTACTGTACCTTTTTCACCTTCTACTGTTTCTGTTTTCAGTAATGACTTGTCAGACTCAAGTTTATAATTGACGGTTGCTTCTGTTTTGAAGTTTACTGTATCATTACCGTCCACATCACCTGTGTTTTGATTCGCTTTTGTTGGTTCGGCTACATCTTTTCCTAATACTGCATCCACTTTTACAGTTTTAGAATTTTTATCATCTGTGAATGTTGTAGCTGATGTAGATGCTACTTTTGAAGTATCACTCACTACTGTTGCTGTGTCTGTACCATTTGATGAAACAGCTGCAAATACTGGACTTGCACCAATGGATAAAGCCACACCTGTCGCTAAAATTGTTGCCCCAATAAGTTTAGAATCTGTACGTCCATCTTTATACTTACGAAGGGAAAATTTTTCTTGTTTATTATGAAACATAAAATACTATTCTCCAAAAAATTCATTGTTTTTCGACGATTTAATATATATATATATATATATTAAATCGATGTATTATCATCTATTATAGCATTTTACAGAGATAATGTAAACTTATATAACTCCAAAGTTTCCCTCTTTTGATAGTCTTTAGCAAAGGTTGCCGATGCATAACGGCCTTCTTTTTGATAAGCATTTAACCACAAGATTAACTCTCCAATGTCACCAAATGTTGTGACAACTTTAGATTGATTCTTGTAGTATCTGTGAGCTAAATCTGTGTCCGACAAGAGACAGACCAAGCCCTTGGCAGATGCTTCCACAGCCGAATTAGCAAAACATTCACTCATAGAACACGATAGATAGCCTCGGTGTTTCTCATAAGGAACTTCTTCTAGAAAACCTGCATAATGGACATTCAGCGGTAAGTCTTCCTGTCTATAACCTTTAGGTAGGTTTCCATAAATCGTTAGCTGACTATCAGGAACTTGTCTAAAGGCCTCGATAGCCCATGCACAACGTTTCACCATGGTCATATTACCAACGATACACCAATCGGTAACTGTTGCATATTCTTTTTCCAAAACTTCATCCACAAACATTGGAGGTAAAAAGCGAACCTTATCTTTCCCTATCATCTGCTCTAAAACAGGACTTGCAACGATATTCTGACACCAGCCTTGTAAGACAAACTTCATCATAGGGTCTAAAATATTGTAATGGGTGTAAGCAAATAATTTCCGGCCTGTATTTTGGAAAAATTTTCTCAATTGAAGAGGATATTCATTTACCATATCAATGATAAATCGATCATCTATCGTAGAATGATTAGCTAAATAAAGACTAACTAATTGCCATTGCGTATAGGTTTCTCCACTTCTTAGGTTTTGATAAGAATGGTAATTTCCAGCTACATCTCCCTTTAGTAGCTCTCCTTTACTATCATAAAGGGTAAATTGTTCTTCTTGACAATGGAAGCGATAAAGCAATTGAGAAGTATAACATTCAATATCGCCATTTTCATAGTGGACCAAACCTACATATCCTTTATTTGTATACTCTACGTCGGTAACATTGCTTAGGTCTTGCACAAATTCTTTTGGGACACTCGGTTTTTGTCTAGCCAGGTCTGACTGATCAAAAATAACATGATAGAAGTTTTCAAAGCCAAGCTTTTCCAATGTTTCTACAAAATTCGCTACAAAATTCCCCAAATTTGTTAAAACAATTTCTTGCTCTACTTGCAGACTTTTAAAAATTTCTTGACGTGCCAATTGACTTCTTTCAAAGCCATAGATATTGATAGGAAGATGTTCCTTTATAGTAAACACTTTAGTCATGTTTCAATACCTCCTCTAACGACAGCCCTCGACTTTTAGCCAATCGTGATCTAAAAGCCATTTCTCGTCTATGCTGATTTGATAAGCGATAATAGGTTGTAACAGTATTGAGAATGAGAGCATTATCCTTTGTGACCAATCTCGCCCATAAGTGCCAATCTTCCATTCCATCAAAGTCAGAATGATAACCTCCTGCTTCATCATATGCAGAACGCTTAAAAATGACAGTTGAATGGTTAAATATATTTCGGTAAGCAAGGTATAACCATAACAACTCTCCTGATAATTCATTAAATTTGTTGTATATAAGCTTATCAGATAGTTTATCCTCTTCAGCAATCACTTTAGCTCCAATAATATCTAAATGACTTTCTTTTTCTAGTCTATATAATAGTAAGCCTAAATGCCATGGAGCCCACAAATCATCAGCATCCTGTCTAGCTATATACATACTATCGCTTTTAGAAATTCCAAAATTCAAAGCTTTTGAAATTCCACCGTGTTCTTTTTTGAAATATTTGATTCTTGGCTCCCAATGATAGGATTTACAAATTTCTTCTGTTCTATCTGTAGAACCATCATCAACGATAATTAAATTGAAATTTTCATGAGTCTGATTTAAAACAGATTCAATTGAGAGTTGAATAGTCTCTTCATTATTGTACGTAGGCATAACAATATCAACCTGTGTACCTGATTGAGATACATTTTGATAGGGTACACCCAATTTTGCAAAAACATCTGATTCATGAGTTGTTAAAAAAGTACGATAACCATGAACCGATACTCCTTCTATATCTTTTATCAATAAAAGTGCTGTCGAATAAAAACTATGAACCTCAACGAACTCATATTCCTCTAGCAAAAGATAAATTTCTTCTTCAAAACAGAACCTAGTTTCTTTGAATTTATCTGGTGAGACATTCAAAGGAATTCTAGGGTGAGGATAGTAGTAATCAATCTTCTTTTCATCTAAAATTTTTGAAGTCAATTGTCTAGTGATTTCAAAAGATTCCTGATAAGGGAGAGAGGCTAAAAATTGCCCCAAAAAAACACTTATTTTTTTACCATTCTTAGCTCTATGAAAATCAATTGGTTTAATATCAAGCTTTAAAAAGACCTGTTTCTCTTTTGGAAAGAGAATGCAATCCTCAAATACCGTATAATGTCTAGTTGAAAATGACAGGACCTCCCTCATAGTAAAATGTGTAGCTTGAATCGTCCTGTCAAGACCTTGTGTATAGAAATTAAGCGGCACAATTGAAGTACTACCATCATCAAAGCTATACAAATTCATCGTACTGGGATTAAATAGATTAAGCGCTACAGGATTATCTAAGCTCGCTAAATAGATATTACTGACAGACTTCCCTTTTAAAGCTTCCCGCATATCGTCTAAAACAGTTTTTCCTTCTAAAACAATGACTTCCTTACAAAATTCCTTCATCCGTTCAGCATAGTAAGTCTGTCTCTGATCATCTGACATCTTTAGATAAATCCCAATAAAATCTTCTGAAACAGTCTGAACGACTTCTTTTGCGACTAAAACTTGAAATGGGGACGTGCAAAAGATTATATTTTTCAAATTTATCTCCTTAAAATTTTTTACAAGTAGATTTTTTTGTCTAACAGGACTTAGAAACATTCGCTTCATAATCATAGAATCATACAAAATCAATCATTTCAACTTATACTCAATGAAAATCAAATAGCAAACTAGGAAGCTAGCCGTAGGTTGCTCAAAGCACTGCTTTGAGGTTGCAGATAGAA
>NZ_VMLP01000021.1:0-27509 GCF_013276755.1 Streptococcus sp. 5004
TTTGAGGTTGCAGATAGAGCTGACGAAGTCAGTATCATATACATACGGTAAGGCGACGCTGACGTGGTTTGAAGAGATTTTCGAAAAGTATAAAATAGATTGAATTTAGAATAGTCCATCGAGTTTTATAAAACATTGTTAGAAATTGGTCTGAATTCCGTAATCCAGTTGTTCGGTTTTTATTTCATTTAACAATAATTTACCAACTGTTTAACTCAACTAAAAATCCCCAATCGAAGCGATTGAGGATTAAGCAAATGAATCTTAAACAATACCTTGTGCAATCATAGCGTTTGCTACATTTTCAAAGGCAGCAATGTTAGCTCCTGCAAGGTATTCTTTATCAAGACCATATGTTTCAGCAGTTGTTTTAGCTGTGTTGAAGATGTTTGTCATGATGTCTTTGAGACGGCCATCAACTTCTTCACGAGTCCATGAGAGGCGAAGGCTATTTTGGCTCATTTCAAGGGCTGAAACGGCTACACCACCAGCGTTGGCAGCTTTTGCAGGTCCGTAGAAGATACCATTTTCTTTGTAGACTTTGATGGCATCAAGGTCGCTTGGCATGTTGGCACCTTCAGATACACAGATCACGCCTTGAGCAACCAAACGTTTAGCTGCTTCACCGTTGATTTCGTTTTGAGTCGCACATGGAAGAGCGATATCATAGTTTCCAGCGTAAGTCCATACAGAACCTTCATGATAAGTAGCGGTTGCTTTCTCAGCTGCATACTCAGTCAAACGAGCGCGACGTTTTTCTTTAACATCAACCAAAAGATCGAAGTCGATACCATTTTCATCGATGACATAGCCGTTTGAGTCAGAAACAGAAATAACAGTTGCACCAAGTTCAGTCGCTTTTTGAAGAGCATATTGGGCAACGTTACCAGAACCTGAAATGACTACTTTCTTACCAGCAAAGCTATTACCGTTAGCTTTGAGCATTTCTTCAGTGTAATAAACCAAACCGTAACCAGTTGCTTCTGGACGAATCAAGCTACCACCAAATCCAAGAGGTTTACCAGTCAAGACACCAGCATCAAATTGGTTAAGACGCTTGTATTGACCGTAAAGATAACCAATTTCACGTCCACCTACACCGATATCACCAGCAGGTACGTCAAGTGATGGCCCAATGTATTTTTGCAATTCAGTCATGAAGCTTTGGCAGAAGCGCATCACTTCAGCATCTGTTTTACCTTTAGGATCGAAGTCTGATCCACCTTTACCTCCACCGATAGGAAGTCCAGTCAAGACATTTTTAAAGATTTGTTCAAATCCGAGGAATTTCAAGATCCCTTGGTTTACAGTTGGGTGGAAACGAAGTCCGCCTTTGTATGGTCCAACAGCTGAGTTGAATTGAACACGGTAGCCACGGTTTACTTGAACTTTTCCATCACGGTCAACCCAAGGAACACGGAAAGAAATCACGCGCTCAGGCTCAGTAATACGTGCCAATATATTTTCTTCGATATACTCAGGGTGTTTTTCGAATACAGGTTCTAAAGTGTTGAAAAATTCTTCAACAGCTTGGAGGAATTCAGCCTCGTGCCCGTTACGAGCTTTTACAGTTTCAAACACGCTTTGGATATATTCTTTAGCAGATGTCATATCGTTCTCCTTAAATTCTAATTTAATTATGTGTGTCATTATAGCAGAATTTTTTTTAACTGTAAAGAGAAAAAACAAAAATTTTCTAAAAATTCTTTCAATTTGGTTTTTGGGATTTTTTGAAAGTAGATAAAAAACGAACGTTTTTCTTATAAATGCCTTTCTCAAAGAGAAAATCTGAAAATATGGTATAATATTAGCAATAAAAGGAATCTGGAGGATCAGAATCATGGTATCAACGAAAACGCAAATTGCTGGTTTTGAGTTTGACAATTGTTTGATGAATGCAGCAGGTGTGGCTTGTATGACGATAGAGGAGCTAGAAGGGGTTAAAAACTCAGTTGCAGGAACCTTTGTCACAAAGACTGCGACCTTGGACTTTCGTCAGGGGAACCCTGAACCACGTTATCAAGATGTTCCACTTGGTTCTATCAACTCTATGGGTTTGCCAAACAAGGGCTTAGACTACTATCTGGACTACCTTTTGGATCTGCAGGAAAAAGAGCCAAATCGAACTTTCTTCTTATCTCTAGTTGGTATGTCTCCAGAGGAAACCCATACTATTTTGAAAAAAGTCCAAGAGAGTGATTTTCGTGGTCTGACTGAGCTAAACCTCTCCTGTCCAAATGTTCCAGGAAAACCTCAGATTGCCTATGATTTTGAGACAACAGACCGGATTTTGGCAGAAGTATTTTCCTACTTCACCAAACCTCTTGGAATTAAATTGCCACCATATTTTGACATTGTTCACTTTGACCAAGCGGCAGCTATTTTCAATAAGTATCCTCTTAAGTTTGTCAACTGCGTCAACTCAATCGGAAACGGCCTATATATAGAAAATGAGTCCGTCGTTATTCGTCCTAAAAATGGTTTCGGTGGCATTGGTGGTGAGTATATCAAACCGACTGCTCTAGCTAATGTTCATGCCTTTTATCAACGCTTAAATCCTCAAATCCAAATCATTGGAACAGGCGGCGTGTTGACTGGTCGTGATGCCTTTGAACACATCCTCTGTGGAGCAAGTATGGTACAGGTGGGAACCACCCTTCACAAAGAAGGAGTTGGTGCTTTCGAACGTATTACCAATGAACTAAAAGCTATCATGGTGGAAAAAGGGTACGAGAACCTAGAAGATTTCCGTGGGAAATTGCGCTATATTGACTAAATTCAATCGAAAAATCAGAAGAAAGGAGAGAGGATGCTAGCCATTGAAGAAAGTCAGAAGTTGACTTTATCAAATTTACCTAGTTTGAGCCTTTTTACAGGGACAGACCAGGGTCAGTTTGAAGTTATGAAGAGTCAAGTGTTGAAACAGATTGGGTATGATTCTGCCGACCTCAACTTTGCCTACTTTGATATGAAAGAAGTGGTCTACAAGGATGTGGAACTGGAGTTGGTCAGTCTTCCTTTCTTTGCCGATGAAAAAATCGTGATATTAGACCATTTTGTCGATATTACAACAACCAAGAAACGCTTTTTAACAGATGATGAGCTTAAGTCGTTTGAGGAATATCTTGACAATCCTTCGCCAACAACCAAGTTGATAATATTTGCAGAAGGAAAGCTGGATAGCAAAAGACGGTTGGTTAAATTACTTAAGCGTGATGCCAAGGTCTTTGATGCAGTAGAAGCCAAAGAACAAGAATTGCGCCAGTATTTCCAAAAGTGGAGTCAGAAACAAGGTCTGCAGTTTGCCAATCATTCTTTTGAAAATCTTCTCGTCAAGTCGGGTTTTCAATTTAGCGAAATTCAGAAAAATCTCCTCTTTTTACAGTCCTATAAGGAAGACTCTGTTATCGAGGAAGAGGATATTGTCAATGCTATTCCCAAGACCTTGCAGGACAATATTTTTGATTTAACTCAGTTTATTCTGACTAAAAAGATGGACCAGGCGCGTGATTTGGTTAGAGACTTGACCTTGCAAGGTGAAGATGAAATCAAACTGATTGCAGTCATGCTGGGACAATTTCGGACTTTTACTCAGGTGAAGATTTTGGCGGAGTCTGGGCAAACAGAATCGCAGATTGCAAGTAGTTTAGGAAGTTTTCTCGGACGCAATCCCAATCCCTATCAAATCAAGTTTGCGCTGAGAGATTCAAGAGGACTTTCCTTGAGCTTTTTGAAGCAAGCTATTTCCTATTTGATTGAGACAGACTATCAGATTAAGACAGGTCTTTATGAAAAGAGTTTCCTTTTTGAAAAGGCACTCTTACAGATTGCTAGTCAGGTCAATTGACATTTTTTTGAAACTAAAACCCGCGTCAATATTATTTTGTCGTGGGTTTCTTGCTAATTTGCTTGTTTTATACTCAATGAAAATCAAAGTGCAAACTAGGAANNAAGGCGACGTTGACGCGGTTTGAAGAGATTTTCGAAGAGTATTATTAGAAAGTATCTCAGTGATTTCCTTATCTATAAGCAAAAAACTTGAAAAAAGTGAATGTTTGCGTTATCATTTTCATATAGAAAGAAAAAGAGGTATTACAGATGGCTATTATCTTACCAGAACTTCCATATGCATACGACGCTTTGGAACCATACATCGATGCGGAAACAATGCACTTGCACCATGACAAACACCATCAAACTTATGTCAACAATGCTAATGCAGCTCTTGAAAAACACCCTGAAATTGGTGAAGAGCTTGAAGCTTTGCTTGCTGATGTAGAATCTATCCCAGCTGATATCCGTCAAGCGCTTATTAACAATGGTGGCGGACACTTGAACCACGCTCTTTTCTGGGAATTGATGACTCCTGAAAAAACAGCTCCATCAGCAGAACTTGCAGCAGCAATCGATGCAACATTTGGTTCATTTGAAGACTTCCAAGCAGCCTTCACTGCAGCAGCAACAACTCGTTTCGGTTCTGGATGGGCATGGTTGGTTGTCAACAAAGAAGGGAAGCTTGAAGTGACTTCAACAGCAAACCAAGACACACCAATCTCAGAAGGTAAAAAACCAATCTTGGGCTTGGACGTTTGGGAACATGCTTACTACGTGAAATACCGCAACGTGCGTCCTGACTACATCAAAGCTTTCTTCTCAGTGATCAACTGGAACAAAGTAGATGAATTGTACGCAGCTGCTAAATAATGATAGTTGGAGGGAAGAATTGTTCTTCTCTTTTTAAGGTTATATTATTTTGGTCTGACAAAATCGTCAGACTTTTTTCATTTTTATGAGAAACGTGCTAACTGCTAGAAATTATGGTAGAATAAAGTATTAAGTAATCGTGGAAAAGGGATATCTATGCGAAAAGAAATTGCACCTGAATTATACAACTATAACAAGTTTCCTGGTCCTGAGTTCCATTTACACGGGGACAAGGTTGAAACGGAAGGGATAGCTTTTTCCTTGGTGGAAAATATCAAGGATGCCTTTGATGTGACGGCTTTTAATCAGCGTTTTTCAGAAGTCTTAACCAAGTTTGATTATATCGTGGGAGACTGGAGCAACGAACAGCTTCGCCTACGAGGTTTTTACAAAGATGATCGAACAGAAGAAAAACTTGAAAAAATCAGTCGTTTACAAGACTACCTTTTAGAGTATTGTAGTTATGGTTGTGCCTATTTTGTCTTAGAAAATGAAGCCCCTAAGCGAGCATCATTTGACAAGAAAATGCGTAAGAAGGAAGAAGAAACACCTTCTAAAAAAGGAAAGAAACCGACTCAAACCAAACGAAAACCGAATGCAGATAAGAAAAATAGACGTCGTCAGAAGGACCAGCATTCTCAGAAAGAGGACAAGGGGCAACGTCATTTTGTCATTCGTCAGAAGTGAGTAGAGAATAAGGAGAAGAAATGAAACCGTCAATTTATAGTTTAACACGTCAAACCATGCAGGAATGGGTTTTGGAGCAGGGAGAAAAGAAATTCCGTGCAGATCAAATCTGGGAATGGCTTTACCGTAAACGTGTCCAGTCATTTGAAGAGATGACCAACCTTTCCAAGGATTTGATTGCTAAGCTTAATGATCAGTTTGTGGTCAATCCCTTGAAACAGCGTATCGTGCAAGAGTCTGCTGATGGGACCGTTAAATATCTCTTTGAATTGCCAGATGGAATGCTGATTGAGACAGTACTCATGCGTCAACACTACGGTTTATCTGTCTGTGTGACCACTCAGGTGGGCTGTAATATCGGTTGTACCTTCTGTGCCTCTGGTTTGATTAAGAAACAACGTGACCTCAATAACGGTGAAATCGTAGCGCAAATCATGCTGGTTCAGAAATACTTTGATGAGCGTGGTCAGGACGAACGCGTCAGCCATATTGTTGTCATGGGAATTGGTGAACCATTTGATAACTACAACAATGTCTTAAATTTCGTTCGTACTATCAATGATGATAAAGGAATGGCCATCGGTGCTCGTCACATCACGGTTTCAACCTCAGGTTTGGCCCATAAAATTCGTGACTTTGCTAATGAAGGGGTTCAGGTCAATCTTGCCGTTTCCCTTCATGCACCTAACAATGAACTGCGCTCAAGTATCATGAAAATTAACCGTGCCTTTCCGATTGAAAAACTCTTTGCTGCTATTGAGTATTATATCGAAACAACCAATCGTCGTGTGACTTTTGAATATATCATGCTCAATGAAGTCAATGATGGTGTAGAACAAGCCTTGGAATTGGCTGAATTGCTCAAGAATATCAAGAAATTGTCTTATGTAAACTTGATTCCTTATAACCCAGTTAGTGAGCATGACCAATATAGCCGTAGTCCTAAAGAGCGAGTCCTGGCTTTCTATGATACGCTTAAGAAAAAAGGGGTTAACTGTGTGGTTCGTCAAGAGCACGGAACAGATATTGATGCAGCTTGTGGACAATTGCGTTCCAATACAATGAAACGTGACCGCCAGAAAGCAGTCGCAACAGTCAATCCTTAATGATGAAGAAAACTTATAATCATGTTTTGGTCTGGGGAGTCATTTTCTATAGCATTTGCATTGTCTATTTTTGCTTTACTCCTCAAGAACATTCTCCCGTGGGGGCGGAAACTCCAGGTATTCAGCATCTTGGACGCCTGGTTTTTCTTTTGACTCCTTTCAATTCTCTCTGGAAACTGGGCCAAGTGAGTGACATAGGACAATTATGTTGGATTTTTCTACAAAATATCCTCAATGTCTTCTTACTTTTTCCTCTAATTTTCCAACTCCTTTATCTCCTTCCAAATTTGCGGAAAACAAAAAAGGTCCTTCTTTTTAGTTTTCTAGTGAGTCTTGGAATCGAGTGTACGCAGTTAGTCTTGGATTTTTTCTTTGATTTCAATCGCGTCTTTGAGATTGATGATTTGTGGACCAATACTTTGGGTGGCTATCTGGCTTGGCTCCTCTATAAACAATTACATAATACTCAATGAAAATCAAAGAGCAAACTAGGAAGCTAGCTGCAGGCTGTACTTGAGTACGGCAAGGTGAAGCTGACGTGGTTTGAATTTGATTTTCGAAGAGTATAAAAACAAGATAAGGAATTAAAATGAGTATTTTAGAAGTTAAAAATCTGAGTCACGGTTTTGGTGACCGTGCAATTTTTGAAGATGTGTCCTTCCGTCTCCTAAAGGGGGAACATATCGGTTTGGTTGGTGCTAATGGTGAAGGGAAATCAACCTTTATGAGTATCGTGACTGGTAAAATGTTGCCAGATGAAGGGAAGGTTGAGTGGTCCAAATATGTGACTGCTGGTTACTTGGATCAGCACTCAGTCCTTGCTGAAGGGCAGTCGGTGCGCGATGTGCTCCGTACAGCTTTTGATGAGCTTTTTAAAGCAGAAGCTCGTATCAATGACCTTTATATGGAAATGGCTGAAGACGGTGCGGATGTTGATGCTCTCATGGAAGAAGTGGGTGAACTTCAAGACCGTCTGGAGAGTCGTGATTTCTATACCTTGGATGCTAAGATTGACGAAGTAGCGCGTGCCCTTGGTGTTATGGACTTTGGCATGGATACGGATGTGACCTCTTTGTCAGGTGGGCAAAGAACCAAGGTACTTTTGGCTAAACTCCTCCTTGAAAAGCCCGATATCTTGCTTTTGGACGAGCCGACCAACTACTTGGATGCTGAGCATATTGACTGGCTCAAGCGCTATCTCCAAAACTATGAGAATGCCTTTGTTCTCATTTCACACGATATTCCATTCCTGAACGACGTTATCAATATTGTCTACCATGTGGAAAATCAACAGTTGACACGATACTCTGGTGACTACTACCAGTTCCAAGAAGTCTATGCTATGAAGAAATCTCAGCTAGAGGCTGCCTACGAACGTCAACAAAAAGAAATTGCAGACCTCAAGGACTTCGTCGCACGAAACAAAGCGCGTGTTGCAACACGAAACATGGCCATGTCTCGTCAGAAGAAATTGGATAAGATGGATATTATCGAGTTGCAAAGTGAGAAACCAAAGCCGTCCTTTGATTTCAAACCAGCTCGTACGCCAGGACGCTTTATTTTCCAAGCCAAGGATTTGCAAATTGGTTATGACCGTCCTCTCACTAAGCCTTTAAATCTTACCTTTGAACGCAATCAAAAGGTTGCTATTATTGGTGCCAATGGTATCGGTAAAACAACTCTATTGAAGTCTCTATTGGGCATTATCCCGCCAATCGCTGGGGAAGTTGAACGCGGTGACTACCTAGAACTTGGTTACTTTGAGCAGGAAGTAGAAGGAGGCAATCGCCAAACACCACTAGAGGCTGTTTGGAATGCCTTTCCAGCTCTCAACCAAGCAGAAGTTCGTGCAGCCCTTGCTCGTTGTGGTTTGACAACCAAGCATATCGAAAGCCAAATTCAGGTCTTGTCAGGTGGGGAACAAGCCAAGGTTCGTTTCTGTCTCTTGATGAATCGTGAAAACAACGTTTTAGTGCTGGACGAGCCGACCAACCATTTGGATGTGGATGCCAAAGGTGAACTCAAACGTGCTCTTAAAGAATACAAGGGATCTATTCTTATGGTCTGCCACGAACCAGACTTCTATGAAGGCTGGATGGACCAAATCTGGGATTTTAATAATCTAACTTAAAAATGAGGATAAAAGAAATACAGTACCGTATGTGGGTACTGTATTTTTAGGTTTTTAAGATTTAATACTCTTCGAAAATCAAATTCAAACCGCGTCAACGTCGCCTTGCCGTACTCAAGTACAGCCTGCGGCTAGTTTCCTAGTTTGCTCTTTGATTTTCATTGAGTTTAAAATCGTAGTCTTTCACCACTTCGATGCTGTCGATTGTGATAGCAGTCGTTGGCTTGTCTTTTTCATCTTTTTCGGCTTTGGCAATCTTATCCACAACATCCATACCGTCAATCACTTGACCAAAGACTGGGTGTTTGCCATCTAGACTAGGGTTTCCCCCTTCTTTATAGGCTTCGATGATTTTCTTTGGATACTTGCTTGTAGGGAGTTTAGCAGAGGTATCTGTAGAGTTTTGGTTGATGAAGAACTGGCTGCCATTGGTGTTTGGTTGACCAGTATTAGCCATAGAAAGAGCACCACGGATGTTATAGAGATAAGGAGTAATCTCGTTTTTGAAACCAGTTCCCTTGTCTTTAGTCTTATCCTTGTCATGCCAGATAGACTGACCACCTGTACCGTCTCCCTTTGGATCTCCAGTTTGAACCATGAAGCCATCGATGACACGGTGGAAGGTAATGCCGTTATAGTAGCCTTCTTTGGCATGAGTGAGGAAGTTTTCAACCGCTAAAGGAGCGAGTTTAGGGAAGAGTTTGATACGGATATCTCCTTGGCTTGTGTGGAGAATCACTTCAGCTTCATCTTCAGCAACTTCTTTAGATAGTTGTGGGAAATTGGCGTTTTCGTTTGTTAAAGCATCGTTTAGCTCCTTGGCAGATTGGGCTGCTGCTTTGGAGCTTTCCTCAGCGGCCAAGCTAGAATCTACATAGTCATCACCACGCAGCCTGCGTTGGATGCTGCTACACCCAGCTAGGGCTACAGTGGACAGTAAAAGAAGGGTTGCTAGTTTTTTCATTCTGTTCCTCTCAAAAATTTATTTCTACCATTGTACCCTAAAAGGAAGTGGATTTCAAATATTAGTGACAAGACAATTTTAGAGAAAATCAACTAAAAAATCACTTGATTAGAGATTCTTCTTTGGATGTCGGTCGATAATTCCCTTGTATTGTTCCAGTATCTGCTCCCCCTTTGGAGTCAATTCGTAGCCACGATTGCTAATTCTTCTTCTGAAAAATGGTCATGAAGGGCTTGCTCCAGATTGGTAGCCTTCATTTTAGAAAGTCCTGTAATTCCCTTGCTTTTCAGAATATTCATTTTCATGGTAGTATTTAGATGGTCAAGTGAGTCAAAAGAAGTTTCGACAAGAGCATACCCTTTTTCTACCAGAGTTTTTAGATGTTTAGGGGTATCAATACCATAAGTGTACTCAAAGTATTTTGGGAACCAGATCTTAAGAAAGCTCGTAAAGCATCACAATTAGTAAACGTTAATTCGAAAGAAATACTATATTTTAAAAGAGCACATTTTCAAAGGATTTTTTCTTTTGGCTTCAATTCCTAATTAATCAATGAACTTAATACTAGGTCTCGAAAAGAATTATGCTTCCTCTTTCTGTCTGAGTTCAAAGAGGTCTTCTACTTTCAGATTAAAAACCTGAGCAATTTTAAGAGCCATTTCCAGCGAAGGATTGTAACGGTTATTTTCCAAGTGCAGAATTGTCTCGCGTCGCATGCCGATGAGGTCGGCTAACTCCTGCTGGGTCATGCCTGTGGACTCACGAACAGATTTGAGATTAGTAATAATCTTACTTTCTTTGGCCATGCTTATCCTCTCCGTTCCAAGATAAGATAGACAACCGCAAAGATGCAAATCAAGGTAGCTATGCTAATAAAGATCTGGCCCATGTAAAGAGTGAAAGGCCCCATATACCCAATGATAACTGCTAGGATCATCAGTGCGCCTAGTATAAAAACCAACATCAAGCTAGCTGCCTTTGCTAAATTAGCATAAAAGCGTTCGTCCGGAGTTTCCTTGACATTTTTTAAAGAGAAAAAACCAAATAGAATCACTTCAATAACGAGGCCAATTCCCAAAATCCATTCTTTAATACCAGAACTTTCGCTTGGGGTCGCAACCCAAATTCCTACTGTATAAAAAATGCTTGCTGCAAACACAAGTATCGTGTAAAGCTTAGCAGACAAGTCAAAAATAATTTTTCTCTTACCTTTCTGACTCTTATGTAGCCAGCTCGATATAGCTACAATTTGACCTGACACTGAAATACCAGTAATAACTAACTTGGGTCCCCAACTAAGATTAGAACCAAATACAACAATAAAATCAATAAAGAGAGCTACGGCAATCATTGCAATGAGGCCATGCATTTTTTGACTTTTTTTCATGATAGACTCCTTTTTTGTGTTATAAATATATAACACTTAAATTTTATGTTATAAATATATCACATTTAAATTCGGAAAGCAAGAATTTATGTGCCAAGGTGGCAATTATTTGAAAAAATTTTTTAATAAAAGCCCATGATAGTCAAACAACTAAAGAATTCTTTGAAGCAATGCATCGGATTTGGTTTGGATAGTTTCGTTAATCATATTTGATGATAAAGAATTTTTGAAAAATCTAGATACTGTATGAATATCTACTTTTTTTCTTAGACTGTTACAAAGTCTGTCAGAATAGGCGTTGTAGGTGTAGAAGTTAATTTTTACAGAACTAAATTATTCCTCTATTTAGAATCTATTCATTCATATTTTATGAATTAATTAGTAGATATCATTCTTAAAATCCTTGATATTTCGCTTGGGATTTAGGAGTCAAGCATTCAAATCACGTTCAGGTGAGATGAAGGGCTTAACTTGGTGGTTTTTATCACATTTTTCTAAAATAGTATTCACTGATAGCCTCTTTCAAACATTTATTTCCTACTTCTAACAAATTTATAAATGGTTTAAAAATTTTATAGTCTGTCAAGTTTTTTTCTTGACACCTGTCAGAAATCTGCTATAATAGAACATGTGCTAAATAGCTCAGCTATTTCACCGAAATAAAAAATAAGAAAAGAGACTTTAAAAATGGCAGTTAAAATCCGTTTGACTCGTATGGGTTCTAAGAAAAAACCTTTCTACCGTATCAACGTAGCAGATTCACGTTCACCACGTGACGGACGTTTCATCGAAACAGTTGGAACTTACAACCCACTTGTTGCTGAAAACCAAGTAACTTTGAAAGAAGACCGCGTTCTTGCATGGTTGGCTGATGGAGCTCAACCTTCAGATACAGTTCGCAACATCCTTTCAAAAGAAGGTGTATTGAAGAAATTCCACGATTCTAAATTCTCAAAATAAGTTTAAAGTAGGTTGACAGATGGATACGATTGAAAATCTCATTATTGCGATTGTGAAACCCTTGATTTCACAACCAGATACCTTAACTATCAAGATTGAAGATACACCAGAGTTTTTGGAATATCATTTGGATCTTGATCAAAGCGATGTGGGCCGTGTAATCGGTCGTAAGGGTCGCACTATTTCTGCGATAAGAACGATTGTCTACTCTGTCCCAACTGAAGACAAAAAAGTAAGAATCGTTATTGACGAAAAATAAGAAGGGCGGGACGGATGTCTCGCTTTTTTTGCAAGGAGCAGGATATGAAGGATTTAACGTTTAGACAATTACAAGACTACCTACTCGAACATTACCAGCAATCTCGAACTGAGGAAGGTCTCTTTATGAAGTTAGTGGAGGAAGTCGGAGAAGTAGCTGAAGTTTTGAATGGTCGCTCTGGTCGAAAAGAGGGCGTTCAAGATTCTAACGAGGAACTAGCAAAAGAACTGGCTGATATCATTCACTACACTGTCGCAATTGCGGCCATCAACGACATAGATCTAACCAAGACCATTTTTGAAAAAGACAAAAAGGCGGCTATCAAATATCAGCATGAACGAGATTTGGAAGGATTTTTGAATGGAAAGTAGAGATGTTGTCCCCTTCCTCCAACTTGAGAAAATCCTTGGAACGTGATAAAATAAAGGATAAGGATTTTTAATAATTCATTATATAGAACGAGTGGATTTCTTTATGAAGAGGATTGAAGTATATACGAAAATTGGTAGTCTCTCTGTTACTTATCGAAAGCAAAAGAAAGTGCTAGTTTGTTTAAATGGAGCAGGTTTGCTACCAAGTTATGAAAATTTTTCACTTATACTTGAAAAACTTCCTCCTACAATTGGTTATTTGACAATTGATTTTCCGAACACAGGTAGGAGTCCGATTCATGACCAAGCTGGAAAAAATCTAGATAATCTTGCAGATGCGGTTTATGAAGTACTTGAAGAATTAGGGATTTCTGAATATATACTTTGTGTACATAGTTTGAGTGGAATTTTAGCTTGCAAATTGCTCAACAAATCAATTAAGTATCAGGCTTTACTAGCAATTGAACCGACAACTAAAAACGTCATGTTTGCTGATTTTTTAGAAAATCCTTATCCAGAAATGGAAGAGCAGATGAGGCTGATTGACGAGTGTGGTCCTGAACTTTATTTTAAGAACTTAACTCAAGCAACATTTAGCCCTGAAATTAATAAAGAAATCTGGGAAATAATGCAAGAAAAAGGCTTAGAGTTGGAAAATCAAGATCCAGGATTTCAGATATCTGGAGAGATTACTGAGGAAGATTTTGAGAATGTATCTATAGAATCTTATATCCCTGTATTTATTTTTTGTCAGGCTTATAGAGAAAAAGAGTACAGAGAATCAGAATATTGGACTTCCAATACTAAACTCATTTTAGGAGGGAATCACCATTATTTACAGTGGTCTGAATCCGAAAAAATTGCGGCTATTATTCGAGAATTGTCAGTATAAGATGGAAAGAAGGAGACTACAGGAGACAAGATGAACTACTTTAATGTTGGGAAAATCGTCAATACGCAGGGGTTGCAGGGTGAGATGCGAGTCTTGTCTGTGACGGATTTTGCAGAAGAACGGTTTAAAAAAGGGGCTGAGCTGGCCTTGTTTGATGAAAAAGATCAGTTTGTCCAAACAGTGACCATCGCTAGCCACCGTAAACAGAAGAACTTTGACATTATCAAATTTAAAGATATGTACCATATCAATGCTATCGAAAAGTACAAGGGATACAGTCTCAAGGTCGCTGAGGAAGATTTGAATGACCTAGATGATGGTGAATTCTACTATCATGAGATTATCGGTTTGGAAGTCTATGAGGGAGATAACTTGATTGGAACCATCAAGGAAATCCTGCAGCCAGGTGCTAATGATGTCTGGGTGGTCAAGCGAAAAGGCAAGCGTGACTTGTTATTGCCTTATATCCCACCAGTGGTTCTCAATGTTGATATTCCAAATAAACGAGTCGATGTGGAAATCTTAGAAGGGCTAGATGATGAAAATTGATATTTTAACCCTCTTTCCAGAGATGTTTTCTCCACTGGAGCACTCAATCGTTGGAAAGGCTCGAGAAAAAGGGCTCTTAGATATCCAGTATCATAATTTTCGAGAAAATGCTGAAAAGGCCCGCCATGTCGACGATGAGCCTTACGGAGGTGGGCAGGGGATGTTGCTCCGAGCTCAACCTATTTTCGATGCCTTTGATGCTATTGAAAAGAAAAATCCGCGCGTCATTCTCCTCGATCCTGCTGGAAAACAGTTTGATCAGGCTTATGCTGAGGATTTGGCTCAAGAGGAAGAACTTATTTTTATCTGTGGCCACTATGAGGGTTATGATGAGCGCATTAAGACCTTGGTGACAGATGAGATTTCTCTAGGTGATTATGTCCTTACTGGAGGAGAATTGGCGGCAATGACTATGATTGATGCGACTGTTCGCCTGATTCCAGAAGTGATTGGCAAGGAATCTAGCCACCAAGATGATAGTTTTTCTTCTGGTCTTCTTGAATATCCTCAGTACACACGCCCTTATGATTATCGAGGCATGGTCGTGCCAGATGTACTGATGAGCGGTCACCATGAAAAGATTCGTCAGTGGCGCCTGTATGAGAGTTTAAAGAAAACCTATGAACGCAGACCGGATTTGCTTGAACATTATCAACTGACAGCAGAAGAAGAAAAAATGCTGGCAGAAGTCAAAGAAAACAAAGAATAAAGGAGAAACCTATGCAAGTAATCAAACGTGATGGAGAAATTGCTGAATTTAATCCAGATAAGATTTACCAAGCTATCTTAAAGGCAGCTCAGACTGTCTATGTATTAACAGATGATTTGCGTCAAAACCTTGCACAAGTCACTAAAAAAGTGGTTTTGGATTTGGAAGAAGCCAAGGTGGAACGTGCTACTATTAGCATGATTCAGTCTTTGGTTGAGCATCGTTTATTGGGTGCAGGTTACATTACCATTGCTGAACACTACATTTCCTATCGTTTACAACGTGACTTGGAAAGAAGTGGTTATGGAGATCATATCGCCGTTCATTTACATTTTGAACAAGTTCGCTAAGAAAAAAGAGTGGGATGAAGCAACTACATCTCACTCTTTCTTAAATCTATTTTTTTGGGCTGTCTGGACAGTTGAAGGGACAAATCGCAGGCGTTGAATATCGCTTATGCGGATAATACGGGTCACATTTTTGGCAAAATTTTTCACGATAATTTGCTGGCGCTGCTGATCGTATTTGATGATGTCACCTGTAAAGCTTGTCTCAGACAAGATAAGGTGAACAGCGGTTTGTTTCTGGATAGCCTCTTCAATAGTAGCTGTAAGGGAGTTGCTTTCAGTCTGGTCTGACTCTTCATGTCCATTTAAAAAATCATGTATTTTACCTAGAACTTGCTGGAATTTATGTCTCATATTGGCCTCCCTTCTTTTATATCAATATTATATAAAATTTTCCTAAAATCTACAAGATTTTACGAATAATCAAATGAAAGCTAAAAAAGGAGAAGAAAATGGCAGAATTTACATTTGAAATCGAAGAGCACTTGTTGACTCTTTCTGAAAACGAAAAAGGTTGGACCAAGGAAATCAACCGTGTGAGCTTTAATGGTGCTCCTGCAAAGTTTGATATTCGTGCTTGGAGTCCAGATCATACTAAAATGGGCAAAGGGATTACTCTCTCCAATGAAGAATTTCAAACAATGGTGGATGCCTTTAAAGGCAATTAAGTTTTCAAAATGAAAGAAAAAGATATTGAGTCATGACAACTCGATATCTTTTTTAGTTAGCAAAGTAAGCCTGATTTTTAAGGCGTTGAAGTAGGGGACGACTAATAAAACTAATAGCCAGAAGTTTACCAAGGTCTGGAATGATAAAGGGAATGACCCCCACAACAAGAGCTTTTTCAAATGCCATTCCAGCAAGAAAATGTAAGCTGAGAATCCCGCCGACAAAGACAAGGGCATCACCCAAGAGGTTTGCAAGAAAAATCTTGACAACACCACTCTTGCTGTTGGTTAGAGAGGAAGTAAGTCCAGAGTAAACGAGATAAAACCAAAGATAGCCTGCAGTAGGGCCAACTAAAGCCTGAAAACCAGCTCCACCTCCTGCAAAGACAGGAAGACCGATAGCACCTAGAAGAAGATAGAGTCCAACAGAAAGTACAGCCTCTCTCGGTCTAAAGACAGTAGCAATCAAGCCGATTGCAAAGTTTTGCAGAGTGAAGGGGACGGGTCCAATTGGAAGACTGATTTGTGCTAAAACAGCAATAAGAGCAGCCCCAATAGCAGGGATAGCATAAACGTGAGCTTTTTTCAAAATAGTTAACCTCTTTTCTGATGTATAGTAACTATTATACTCATAGAGGAATCATTGTCAACCAATTTTTATAACAAAGGTAACAAACACTGTAACAGCCGATTTGATTCACAAGAGAAGTTGGATAATTGTTTTTTATCGATTTGTAAATCGCCTTTATAGATAATCCCATTTTATCAATAAAAAATATACTATAAATACTTGACAAACTAAAATATTAGTATTAAATTAATATTGTAAACACTTACAAATAAATGTGTTCAATTTTAAAATAGAGAATTATTACTGAGTTTTTGTCAAATATTATAATTCAAGGAGAAGTAAAATACCAAAAATTTACTAAGAAGAAGTTCATTTTGCTGGCTACAAGTTTTTTCAGTTTTGGATTTGCTATTACAGCTAGTGTTGGTAGTGTAACTACAGCAATCCCAGTTCTATATCCGATTATTGATTTATGGAAGTATGGTGTAAGTGATAGCTATGGTTATTCGAATTCTTTGTTAGTTCTTCAAATAATATTAGTTCAGAGTCTTCAGTAACGAATATTTTGGGAACGTTAAAGTTCACGATAAAAAAGATTATAGATGGACATTTTCAAGCAAAAAATTTGAAATGATGTTCGATTAAATGCACATTGGAATTATTATAGATTTTAAAAAATAATTTATGAAAACAAGAGACCTAATTATAAAATAGAGTCTTTTGTCATATGGTAATTGCTTATGAAATTAAAATTATGTATCATTGGATTCTTCTTTTGTTTGATTGCTACAATTGGTCTGGTCACTATTAGTGATACCGAAATCCCCATACCTTTACCAATTGATGGTGCTTTTTCTATCCAAGGAAAAAGTAATCTTTCTAATAACGAAATATACGAAATGGTTCGTGACTTATCAAAAACGGAAAAGGTTACCATTTACAAGCCAATCGTTCAGAGTTCGGGTCAGTTGAAGTATGTAAATTTTGATGATGTAAATAATGAACAATTAAAGTCAGCACCAATAGTAGGGATGTATTACACACTTGGGAAAATGGATGTAGACAGTTTGAAACCACTTACGATGACTGGACTACAAACAGTATATATGGCTTATCCTTGGTATATAGGAGGAATATTACAATTTACTGGAACTTTAAGAATACTGTTAATGGGTTCAATTTACTTAACTTTATTAGTTGTTTTATTTGTTGTTAGGACAAGGCAGATCAAAGAAGGAGTGATACGACGTTCTTTGGGCTTGCCTGTATACGACCTTAGAAGAGAGTATGTCATTTCTATTATTTTTGAACTGATTATGATGGCTTTATTGATGATTTCTTACAGCTCTTTTTTGGGTAATGGTTTCTTCACCTATAGTTCTAAGTTATTTTTCTCTCTGCTTTTAACGAATTTTATACTATTTCAAATCATTGATTTTATTACTTTTGTTTTATTTTGGTTGACGATTCAGATTGAAAAGCCCATTGAAATTATCAAAAACAAGGCGAAAAATAAACTTATTTTTGTCGTATGGCTTGTCATCATTTCGATTATCATCCTTGTCTCAGGAATTTTTTTACAAGAAACAAAGAGTAGTCAATCTAGTATTAACATACAAATACAGAATTTAGTACCATGGGACACAGTAAAAGATTGGAGAAGGATTGAATTCCTTGGAATTGAAAGTAACTCTGCTAAAAATGGAGAAGTTAGTGATTCAGATGGTCAGTATCTACAGATAGTTGCTGCCTTAAAAAACTTAGATTTTTTATATATAGAACGATCTTCGGCATATGTTCCAGATTTCATGAAAACTTCGCATGTTATAGAAAATTTTTCTAAACAATTAGAAAATGACGGGATAACGAATTCAGAAATAAATAAAGAGTTGATTTATATTAATCAAACAGGTGCTAACCTACAAAATAAAGTGAATGGAACAAACTATCATCTTTTAGATAATAAAATAGCAACCATCTATATTCCTGAGAAGTGGAAAGAAAACCAGAAATCTATTGAGAATACAGTTGTAGCAGAACAATTTATTGGAACAAACTATACAAAAGAACAGCTTGCAGTACAAATAATTCCTGATGGGGAAAAAATTTTTTATTTTAATGAGGATGCTGATATCGATCATAAAAATAAAGATATTTTACCAATGGCAAGTGTAGCAGATAGCAAAGATAACATTGTTGTTGTGTTAGATACAGACAAAATGATGGAAAATAATAAGTTTTCTTTGGCTAGTAACATACTATATAAATCTCTTTTTAGTCCTGAAGCGGTAAAAAAAATAAATGAGATGACTATCCCGTTGAATTTCTCAATGAATCCAGTAGATGTTTACCAAATTGTGAAATTAAAGATTCAATCCTTAGAGCACCAAATTTTACTTTCACAAATCTTGCAGAAGATAATTTACAGTATTGTCTTTATACTCATTTATCAATATGTCCAACTTTTTATTACTCTAAAACAGAATGAATATGTGAAAAAAATCATTTTGGGTCTGTCAAAAACATATATAGCAATTTCAAGTCTCAAATATTTTATGATGACTATTACAATGGTTATTCTATTTACATTTCTTATGACAGGGCAAATAGAGTTGCTATATATTGGAGCGGCTTCTCTGCTAGTTTTGATGTTGTCAATCATAATGAGTTTTAGAAAATTATCTGAAAGCTACACTAAAATTTTAAAAGGAGATGAATCATGACAATTGACCTTTTGAACGTTTCAAAAACTTTCGGCTCAAAGAAGATCTTTACAGACTTAAATTTAATATTTGAATCTGGAAAAAGCTATGCATTGATTGGAGGTTCTGGCTCCGGTAAAAGTACCCTTCTTAATATTATAGGAAGATTAGAAAAAATTGACAGTGGGAATGTTTTAGTTGATAAACAAGATATTTGGAAGATAAAAGAAAGAACTTTTTTTAAAAATACTGTTGGATATGTATTTCAGAATTATTCTTTAATAGATAACAAAACAGTATATGATAATCTGAGCCTTATCACTAAAGACAAAAAAACAATAACTGACGTACTTGAAAAAGTAGGACTGTCAAGTGACTATTTACATCAAAAAATATACGAATTGTCTGGTGGGCAGGCTCAACGTGTAGCTATTGCCAGAATGTTAATGAAACCACGTAAAATTATTTTAGCAGATGAGCCCACAGGAGCTTTAGATGGTGAGATTGGAAAAGAAATCATTCGTTTGTTATTAAATGAAAAAGATGAAGACAAATATGTTATAATAGCGACGCATGATCCAGCTGTCTATAACGAAGTTGATGTGATAATTGACATGAAAGATATAGGGTATAATGTATGAAAAAGATAATTTATATTGCTTTGATCTTTGTAGCTGGGTTACTTGCCTTCTTCTTTTTTGGAAAACAAATGATTACAAAAGAAAATATCAATAAGCCAACGGTAGAGTTAACAGTCTATACGCTTTCTTCTAGTGATACAGAAAAATGGAATAAAGTGAGACAAGTAGAAACGGAAGAGGCTATATACTTCATAACTGTGAAAGAAGCAGAGTCTTCTGAAGAAGTATTTTCAAACATCATTGCAAATGGAGCTGCTACGGGGTTCGGAGTTCGTGAAGAAGAAGTGAAGAAATTCAATAATGATTTAGGAGACACTATAGAGGACTCTAAGCATAATAAACTAATTGAAATAGAGTTTTTTACTTTTTCTGATGCTGACGAGGGATTTGTAGTAGCAAACTTTGACTACGGTAAAGAAGAGTTGAATTCTCAGAAAAAAGATATAAAAGAGTTATATAAAAAAATATATGAATCTTTTAAAGAAAAGAATAAATGATTGTATTATAATCCTTGTATTTTGCTATGGTTTGTTAATTGATTTTTGCATATCTTATTTCAACATACTATAAAATAAAACATAAGAAAACGAGTATCTCCAACTACGGAAATACTCGCTTTTTGATATTTAGAAGTGTTTTTTGCTTTGCTTCTTTTATTTTGATTAACGCATGGTTACAAATTCTTCGGATGCAGTTGGGTGAATCGCCACAGTTGCATCAAAGTCAGCCTTGGTTGCTCCCATTTTGATAGCAACGGCAAATCCCTGAATCATTTCATCAACGCCGTAGCCAATTCCATGAAGTCCAACAACTTTTTCTTCTGAACCAGCTGTGATCAATTTGAAACGTGTTTCTTGACGGTTGCCAGTGCAAGCAGAGTACATAGAAGTAAAGCTTGATTTGTAAACCTTGATTTGGTCTTGGCCGTATTCTTTAATAGCTTGCTCTTCTGTCAAGCCGACAGTTCCGATAGCAGGGTGTGAAAAGACAACAGTTGGAATAGTTGTGTAGTCCATTTTTGCAGTAGTTTTTCCGTTAAAGAGACGTTCAGATAGGGTACGTCCAGCCTTGATAGCAACTGGAGTCAGTTCTTTTTCACCTGTTACATCACCTAGAGCATAGATTCCCTCAACAACAGTATTTTGGTATTCATCCACTTGGATAAAGCCACGCTCATTCAGAGTCACTCCAGCTTTTTCAAGTTGCAAGCCCTTAACGTTTGGACGGCGACCCGTAGCCCAGATAACTTGGCTAGCTGTGTGACTAGTACCATCTTCGAAATGAATAGTAATGCCTTCAGCAGTTTTTTCTAACTTGGCAGGGACTTTGTGAGTATGAAGTGGCAAGTTTGTTCTTTCCATTTCCTTGACCAAACCTTCAACGATATAAGAATCAAAACCACGTAAAGGACGATCGCGGCGAACAAAGAGGTCTGTCTTGACACCAAAGGTGTGAAGTACGCCAGCCAATTCAACGGCGATATAACCAGCGCCTAGAATAGCAACTGACTCTGGCAATTCTTCCCAGGCAAATACATCATCAGAAGAGCCGCCTAGCTCAGCACCAGGAATATTTGGAATACTTGGATGGGCACCTGTAGCAATCACGATATGTTTAGCACGAATCAGTTCACCATTTACGCTAACAGTATGAGAATCTACAAATTCAGCATGACCTTCAATCAAGTCTACACCGTTGCGTTTAAAACTGCCATCATAAGAAGAACGAGCGCGATCAATGTAGGCTTCACGATTACGACGTAGGGTTGCAAAGTCAAAGTTAAGATCAGTAGTCTTAAAGCCGTAGTCTTCTCCAAATTGATGGAAAGTCTCAGCGATTTGCGCCCCGTACCACATAATTTTTTTAGGAACACAGCCGACATTGACACAGGTTCCACCTAATTTCTTTTCCTCAATAACGGCCGCTTTGGCTCCGTGTTCACCAGCACGGTTCATGGTGGCAATTCCTCCGCTACCTCCACCGATAGCAATGATATCGTATTCTCTCATTGAAAACTCCTTCGTACTCTTTTAAATAATAGAGTGTCATTTTTTGATAGTCATATTCTATCTTTTTTTTGATTTGATTGCAAAAATCTGCTACGCACAAAAAATTGCAAAAAAGCTTGCCAAATAAGTTGAAATAATGTATTATATAACTAGTACAATAGAAAAGGAGGATTTCCGAACGATTGTTTAATCCTGAACTGTCATTATTTCCATCTGAACTGCATTGTTTGCTGGAGGGGAATTTGGTATAATAGCAAAGTATTGTAAAAAAGAAAAGGAGTTTCATTATGAAAAAGAATGGTAAAGCTAAAAAGTGGCAATTGTATGCAGCAATCGGTGCTGCCAGTGTAGTTGTATTGGGTGCCGGGGGGATTTTACTCTTTAGACAACCCTCGCAAACCGATGTTAAGGATGAAATACCACATCTAGTAGTGGCAAAAGAGGGAACTGTTGCTTCGTCGGTTTTATTGTCAGGAACAGTAACGGCAAAAAATGAACAATACGTTTATTTTGATGCTAGCAAGGGAGATTTAGATGAAATCCTTGTTTCTGTGGGCGATAAGGTTAGTGAAGGGCAGGCTCTAGTCAAGTACAGTAGTTCAGAAGCGCAGGCGGCCTATGATTCAGCTAGCCGAGCAGTAGTTAAGGCAGATCGTCATATCAATGAACTCAATCAAGCACGAAATGAAGCCGCTTCAGCTCCGGCTCCTCAAGCCTCTGCGCCAGCAGGAGGAGAAGATGCAACGGTGCAAAGTCCAACTCCAGTGGCTGGAAATTCTCTTGCTTCTATTGACGCTCAGTTGGGTGATGCCCGTGATGCTCGTGCAGATGCAGCAGCACAATTAAGTAAGTCTCAAAGTCAGTTAGATGCAATGACGGTTCTCAGTACCCTAGAGGGAACTGTGGTCGAAGTCAACCACAATGTTTCTAAATCTCCAACAGGAGCTAGCCAAGTAGTCGTTCATGTCGTAAGTAATGAAAACTTGCAAGTTAAGGGAGAACTGTCTGAATATAACCTCGCCAACCTATCTGTAGGTCAAGAAGTAAGCTTTACTTCTAAAGTGTATCCTGATAAAAAATGGACTGGGAAATTAAGCTATATTTCTGACTATCCTAAAAACAATGGCGAAGCAGCAAGTACAGCTGTAGCAGCAGGCGGTAATTCTGGCTCTAAATATCCATATACCATCGATGTTACAAGTGAAATCGGTGATTTGAAACAAGGATTCTCAGTAAGTGTTGAGGTCAAAAATAAGAGTAAAGCCATTTTGGTTCCTCTAACAAGTGTTGTGACTGAAAATGATAAGAACTATGTCTGGGTGCTTGACGAGCAGAAAAAGGCCAAGAAAGTGGAAGTTGGTTTGGGCAATGCTGATGCAGACAACCAAGAAATCACTTCAGGTCTGACAAATGGAGTCAAGGTCATCAGTAACCCAACATCTTCCTTGGAAGAAGGAAAAGAGGTGAAGGCTGATGAAGCAACTAATTAGTCTAAAAAATATCTGCAGAAGCTACCGTAACGGTGATCAAGAACTGCAGGTTCTCAAAAATATCAACCTAGAAGTGAATGAGGGTGAATTTGTTGCCATCATGGGACCATCTGGTTCAGGTAAGTCTACTCTCATGAATACGATTGGGATGTTGGATACACCAAGTAGTGGAGAGTATTATCTTGAAGGTCAAGAAGTGGCTGGATTGGGTGAAAAACAACTAGCTAAGGTTCGCAACCAACAAATCGGTTTTGTCTTTCAGCAGTTCTTTCTTCTATCGAAACTCAATGCTCTGCAAAATGTAGAATTGCCCTTGATTTACGCAGGAGTTTCGTCTTCAAAACGTCGCAAGTTGGCTGAGGAGTATTTAGACAAGGTTGAATTGACAGAACGTAGTCACCATTTGCCTTCGGAATTATCTGGTGGTCAAAAGCAACGTGTGGCTATTGCGCGTGCCTTGGTAAACAATCCTTCTATTATTCTAGCAGACGAACCGACAGGAGCCTTGGATACCAAAACAGGGAACCAAATTATGCAACTATTGGTTGACTTGAACAAAGAAGGAAAAACCATTATCATGGTAACGCATGAGCCTGAGATTGCCGCCTATGCTAAACGTCAGATTGTCATTCGAGATGGAGTCATTTCGTCTGACAGTGCTCAGTTAGGAAAGGAGGAAAACTAAGATGCAGAATCTGAAATTTGCCTTTTCATCTATCATGGCTCACAAGATGCGTTCTTTGCTTACCATGATTGGGATTATTATCGGTGTTTCATCAGTTGTTGTGATTATGGCTTTGGGAGATTCCCTATCTCGTCAAGTCAATAAAGATATGACCAAATCTCAGAAAAATATTAGCGTCTTCTTCTCTCCTAAAAAAAGTAAAGATGGGTCTTTTACTCAGAAACAATCAGCTTTTACGGTTTCTGGAAAAGAAGAGGAAGTTCCTGTTGAACCACCAAAACCGCAAGAATCTTGGGTCAAGGAGGCAGCCAAACTCAAGGGAGTGGATAATTACTATGTAACCAACTCAACGAACGCCATCTTGACTTATAAAGATAAAAAAGTTGAAAATGCCAATTTGACAGGTGGAAACAGAACTTACATGGACGCTGTTAAGAATGAAATTATTGCAGGTCGTAGTCTAAGAGAGCAAGATTTCAAAGAGTTTGCAAGTGTCATTTTGCTAGATGAGGAATTGTCCATTAGTTTATTTGGCTCTCCACAAGAGGCTATTAACAAGGTTGTAGAAGTCAATGATTTTAGTTACCGAGTCATTGGGGTTTATACTAGTCCAGAGGCTAAAAGGTCAAAAATATATGGGTTTGGTGGCTTGCCTATTACTACCAATATCTCCCTTGCTGCGAATTTTAATGTAGATGAAATAGCTAGTATTGTCTTTCGAGTGAATGATACCAGTTTAACTCCAACTCTGGGTCCAGAACTGGCACGAAAAATGACAGAACTTGCAGGCTTGCAACAGGGAGAATATCAGGTGGCAGATGAGTCGCTTACATTTGCAGAAATTCAACAATCGTTTAGTTTTATGACGACGATTATCAGTTCCATCGCAGGGATTTCCCTCTTTGTTGGAGGAACTGGTGTTATGAACATCATGCTGGTTTCTGTTACAGAGCGTACCCGTGAGATTGGTCTCCGTAAGGCTTTGGGTGCAACGCGTGCCAATGTTTTAATCCAGTTTTTGATTGAATCCATGATTTTGACCTTGTTAGGTGGCTTAATTGGTTTGACAATTGCAAGTGGTTTAACTGCCTTAGCAGGTTTGTTACTGCAAGGCTTGATTACGGGTATAGAAGTTGGAGTATCAATCCCAGTTGCCCTATTTAGTCTTGCAGTTTCGGCTAGCGTGGGTATGATCTTTGGAGTCTTGCCAGCCAACAAGGCATCGAAACTTGACCCAATCGAAGCCCTTCGTTATGAATAAGATCAACAAGATGGACACTCGTCTATCTTGTTTTTGTATAGATTTCCCTATCAAAAATCCTTAAAAATGTGATATAATGAAGTGTTAGAAAAACAGGTTTCATTTGCCTGGAAAGGAAAAATTATGTCTGAAAAGAATTTTTATATTACAACGCCGATTTACTATCCATCTGGTAAACTTCATATCGGTTCTGCCTACACAACTATCGCCTGTGATGTCCTAGCTCGCTACAAACGCCTGATGGGCTACGATGTCTTTTATTTGACAGGTCTTGATGAACATGGTCAGAAGATCCAGCAGAAAGCGGAAGAAGCTGGCATTACACCACAAGCCTATGTTGATGGAATGGCAGTTGGAGTTAAAGAACTCTGGCAATTACTAAATATTTCATACGATAAATTTATCCGTACAACTGATGACTACCACGAAAAAGTAGTGGCTCAAGTCTTTGAACGCTTGCTGGCTCAAGATGACATCTATTTAGGTGAATATTCTGGTTGGTACTCAGTCTCAGATGAAGAATTCTTTACAGAAAGCCAGCTTGCGGAAGTTTTCCGTGACGAAGCTGGAAATGTGACTGGTGGAATTGCTCCATCAGGTCACGAAGTGGAATGGGTATCTGAAGAGTCTTACTTCCTTCGCCTCAGCAAATACCAAGATCGTTTGGTAGACTTTTTCAAGTCCCATCCTGAATTTATCACTCCAGATGGTCGTCTCAATGAAATGTTACGCAACTTCATCGAGCCAGGTTTAGAGGATTTGGCGGTATCTCGTACCACCTTTACCTGGGGTGTACCAGTCCCATCAAATCCAAAACACGTTGTCTATGTTTGGTTTGATGCTCTACTCAACTATGTGACAGCTCTTGGCTACGATCAAGACGAACACGCTAACTTTGACAAGTTCTGGAACGGAACAGTCTTCCATATGGTTGGAAAAGACATCCTTCGTTTTCACTCAATCTACTGGCCAATCCTTCTTATGATGTTGGATATCAAATTGCCAGAACGTTTAATTGGTCATGGTTGGTTTGTCATGAAAGATGGTAAGATGTCTAAGTCTAAAGGGAATGTTGTCTATCCTGAAATGTTGATAGAGCGTTTTGGACTAGATCCACTTCGTTACTACCTCATGCGTAGCCTTCCAGTTGGTTCAGACGGAACCTTCACTCCAGAAGACTATGTAGGCCGTATCAACTATGAATTGGCCAATGACCTTGGGAACCTCCTCAACCGTACGGTTTCTATGATTAACAAGTATTTTGATGGACAAATTCCTGCCTATGTAGAGGGTGTAACAGAGTTTGATAATACTCTTGCTCAAGTAGCTGCTGAATCAATTGCTGACTACCATAAATACATGGAAGCAGTTGACTACCCACGTGCCCTTGAAGCGGTCTGGACCCTTATCTCTCGTACCAATAAATACATCGATGAGACCGCACCATGGGTTTTGGCCAAGGATAAAGCTCTTCGTGACCAATTGGCAAGTGTTATGAGCCACTTGGCAGCCAGCCTTCGTGTCGTTGCTCACTTGATTGAACCATTTATGATGGAAACCAGTCGTGCAGTCTTGACTCAACTTGGTCTAGCAGAAGTTTCTAGCCTTGAAAACTTGAGTTTGGCTGCTTTCCCTGAGGGTGTAACAGTAGTTGCCAAAGGAACACCAATCTTCCCACGCCTGGATATGGAAGAAGAAATCGCCTATATCAAGGAACAAATGGAAGGTAACAAGCCAGCTGTGGAAAAAGAATGGAATCCAGATGAAGTTGAACTCAAATTAAACAAGGATGAAATCAAGTTTGAAGACTTTGACAAGGTTGAAATCCGTGTCGCAGAAGTCAAAGAAGTTTCTAAAGTTGAAGGCTCTGATAAGTTGCTTCAATTCCGCTTGGATGCTGGTGATGGAGAAGATCGTCAAATCCTCTCAGGAATTGCAAAATACTATCCAAATGAACAAGAATTGGTCGGCAAGAAAGTCCAAATCGTTGCCAACCTCAAACCTCGTAAAATGATGAAGAAATATATCAGCCAAGGTATGATTCTCTCAGCTGAACATGATGGACAATTAACCCTTCTTACAGTTGATCCAGCTGTACCAAATGGAAGTGTGATTGGGTAAAAGTAGACAGGACTAGTTCAGGCTAGTTCTGTTTTTTTTATTTATACTCAATAAAAATCAAAGAGCAATCTAGGAAGCTAGCCACAGGTTGCTCAAAGCACTGCTTTGAGGTTGTAGATGAAACTGACGAAGTCAGCTCAAAACACCGTTTTGAGGTTGTAGATAGAACTGACGAAGTCAGCTCAAAACATGGTTTTGAGGTTGTAGATAGAACTGACGAAGTCAGCTCAAAACACGGTTTTGAGGTTGTGGATAGAACTGACGAAGTCAGCTCAAAACACTGTTTTGAGGTTGT